>NZ_JAQIBL010000294.1 GCF_027859075.1 Oceanispirochaeta sp.
CCGCGGACAGACTGACCGTCGATGCGGCCTTCTCCGGTGATGACCAGATCGGCCCCCTCCAGAGAATCGTCAAAACCTACAGAATCAAGAACAAGGTCAATCCCTTTTTCCAGAACTCCGCCGCAAAAGGCCATCAATCCAAATCCCAGGCCTCCGGCAGCCCCTGCTCCGGGGACCTCCGCCATATCCTGTCCGCTTATCTTTTTCATCAATTCGGACAGTGATTTCAGGTTCTTATCCAGAAGGCTGACCATCTCGGGGGTGGCGCCTTTCTGGGGACCGTAGGTAGCACTGGCACCATGTTCTCCGCAAAGAGGATTATCCACATCACAGGCCACTTTAATGGTGACCTCTTTCACGGAAGGCAGAAGGCCCGTCAGATCCACATCGGCGATGCTGTCCAGATTCCCTCCCACAGGGATGACTTCTTTTCCAGAGGCATCCATAAATTTGACTCCCAGAGCCCGGGCCATGCCGCAGCCTCCGTCGTTCGTTGCACTGCCGCCGATTCCAATGAGAATAGTAGTGCAGCCTCGACCTAAGGCGTCTTTAATCAATTCACCCGTACCGAAGGTAGTCGCCTGTCTAGGATCCTTCTCCTCTTCCGGTACCAGCGGCAGCCCTGAGGCGGATGCCATTTCTATGACAGCCGTATCTTTGCTATACAGGGCATATTCTGCCTTTACTGTTTTACCCATGGGCCCGGTCACATTCACATAAACCCTCTTGTCTTCTTCGGGGACCAGGGCCTGAACCAGCCCTTCTCCTCCATCGGCCACAGGCAGTTTTACAACATCAAGACCTGGATCTACTTTTTTTATTCCCCGCTCGATCGCTGCGGCGACCCGGATACTGGTATTGGACCCTTTGTAAGAATCCGACGCGATAACAACTTTCATTTAATCCTCCTGTGGATTGGCTTTATATTCATTACATACTGGACCTTCATTCAGACAGGACCAGTTCCTTCAAGCATATATTCCTTGGCATACCAGACATGTGTCCGGATGATTTCCTCTGCTTCATCCGCAGAATCCGCGTTGTTCAGCCGCTCAATCAGGACTTCATGGTTATCTCTTCCATGTTTTTTTTCAGGTGGTACAGTGCGGGCCATGGTGAAAAAGAGGTTCAGTTTCATAGTCTGGTCAAAGGCCTTTGTCAGTGCTGGTATGCCCGCCATAGAGACCAGTTCTTTATGAAAGAGGATTTCCATGCGCCAGTCTTCCAAAAGATCTTCCGGTGCATTATCAACTTGCCGGGCGAAGTCGATCATATCCTCATAAGCATCGGGGAGAGATTTAGACCAGTACAGACGGGCAGCCTTACTTTCTATGGCATCCCGGATCATAAATTGCCCGAGTATGTCCTCCGGTCTGATCAGTCGAACCTGTGTTCCCTTCCGGGGAATCGTTTCAAGGAGCCCTTCATGTTCAAGGAGCAGCATGGCTTCCAACACAGGTGCCACGCTGACTCCGAACTCACCTGCGATCTGACGACGATTGATAATCTGACCGGAATGAAGCTCGCCCGCCAAGAGTTGTTCGAGGATTTTATTGTACACATCCCTGGAAAGAAACACTGACGCGGCCCCTGAAGTATCATGTGATATATCACATGATACTTCAGAATTCCCTATAAATCAAGAATGGAAATCATGATCCAGCCTGAAAATTATCAAAAAAAGGTCATTTCAAGGCACTTTAACGCTCAGTATTGACTTTTATCATTGACCTAGCTGGAATTTCCTGTTATTTATATAGATAGGTTGAGAAACCGCAATGTTCTTTTTATTACGCATATCTTTTCTGATCTGATTTCCGTCTTCGTTTTCCTTTTGTACATCCTTATGAGAGTAACGACTGATTTAAAATCACATGACTAGACGTTGTGTATTAAGTTTGTTGCACTCTCAATGAATTTTTTATTTTAAATTCCGGGAATACCGGTAAGGATGCACGATGCCCAAGAAAATTTATGTAGGGAACTTAAACTACAACACTGATGAGGATAGACTTGCTGATCACTTTGCTCAGTTTGGAACTGTTCTCAGCGCAAGAATCATTTTTGACAGAGAAACTAACCGATCTAAAGGTTTTGGCTTTGTAGAAATGGAAGAAGACGAAGCAGCAGAAGCTGCTATCTCCGCACTGAATAATCAGGAGCTGGATAGTAGAAACCTTAGGGTCAACGAAGCGATCGAACGCGAAAGAAGACCCCGGGAAAATAATCGCTACTAGGCTTAAACCCCAAATATAAAAAGTTTTTTTGTTCCTTCGGGAGCAAATAAAAAAATCCTCCTTTGGGAGGATTTTTTGTTTTTATAAACTCCACCGCAGAACGGTGGAAC
>NZ_JAQIBL010000295.1 GCF_027859075.1 Oceanispirochaeta sp.
AGTGTCGGGGTGGATGCACCTTTCCACCACCTTTTTGAGTGGGGTAATAACGGACTCTTTGCCGCCATTGGAAAGATCAAAAGGGTCTATTCCATGAACAAGGAAGGTCAAATCATCAGCCGGAGTGTCGTCAAGGTGACCTATACCCTGGATGACCGCATCTCTGAGGGAATCTACTGTGCCAGAGCCATCGATATACTCAAAAAACTTGTGGAAACACCCTCTCTTCTGGAAACCCCTCCTGAATTGAGTCAGGAAATTCTGGATGAACTGAATCTTAAACCCCTGCAGGAGAACAGGGAGGACGGCTTTGTTTGAGGCAAAACCCTGGTTAAAGAAGACGTTTCTTAAGAGTCCCTGATTCACGGTTCCCCAGAAGGAGGGCCGCGACCACTAGAATCCCACTGATCCAATGGCGGATCTGCAGGCGTTCCTTCAGGATGAGTACAGACAGCACCAGGGCCGACAGGGGAGCCGCAGCCATGGTGACTCCGGCCATGCTGCCGGGAATCTTCATCACTCCCGAAGCCCAGAGAAGATAGCCTGCCGCCGTGGGGAATAACCCATAATAGAGGAGAACTATCCAGTCACGGGGGGCCAGCATGGAAAGGGGGAAAATGCTCAGCTCCCACAAGGCCATGGGAAAGCTGATAAGCAGGCAGGCCAGTACAAGAACCGTGGTATTTGTTAAGGCCGGAATCGATCTCCCATGTGATTTTCGGATTAATGTCATGCCGCATTCACAGAGCACTGCCAGCAGGATCAGACCATTCCCCCTATAAGAAAATCGGATACTCTCTCCACTGCTTGTATTGATCAGAATAAGGCTGAGAATCGTCAGAACAAGGGCCAAAATTTTATTATTCCCTGGTTTTTCCTTCAGGAAGAACATGGAGAGCAGAGCCATGACGGCTGGTCCGGAACTTGTGATGAGACCGGCACTGGCAGCCGATGTATATTGAAGCCCCAGGATTGTGAAAACCCTGAATAAAAGCATGCCGGAGAATCCCTGAAGGAATATATTTCCAATTTCCTTTTTTGTCAGGGACTTCAGTACCTGCCATTCCTTCAGTTGAAGCGGTATCAGTATTAATAATCCTGTGGCCATGCTCAAAAAACAGCATAGGAACAGGGGAATCCTTCCTGTGAGAAGCTTTGCAGCCACCACAGTGCTTCCTCCCAGAGAAAAGGCCATGAAAGCCTGCAATATTCCTGTATTTTTATGATTCCTCAAAGATCCCTCCCGGACCATCTCTCAAAAATACGGAGTTGATAATCCTCTTTAAAAGATAAAATCATAATTGGACTTATGGAAGTTCCAATTTCAATATATAATGACAGTACCAATAGGAGGCCGGATGTTCTTTATAGGGATTGATAGGAAATCCGCACAATCTCTGAGTCATCAGATTTATTCAGAAATCAGAGAAAAAATTCTTCAGGGACAGTTGAAAGGCGGCCATCGCCTTCCTGCCAGTAGAACTCTCAGTGAAGAATTGAGGGTTTCAAGAAATGTTGTTGTGAGTGCCTATGATCAGCTCTATGCCGAAGGTTATCTGGAAACAAAACAGGGAGACGGTAGTTTTGTTGCCGAAGGCCTTCACTCTCTTCCCGAAAATAAAGATCTTCTTACACCCCTTCTTGCACCAATTCCCCCCATGACCCTCTCAGGGTTTGATAGCTCTCTTATTGATTTTCGCAGTGGTCTTCCCGACCTGAATTTATTTCCTGCAAAACAGTGGCTGGGTCACTATAGAGCAGTCCTGGATCATCTGAAAGCCGTTGATCTGGCTTATGGTCCTCCCGAGGGACGGTGGGAACTGAGACAGTCCATTGCTGAGTATTTGAAGTCCGCAAGAGGGCTTCAATGTGATCCTCGTCAGATTCTTATCACATCAGGAACGACCCAAGCCATAAGTCTGGTCACGAAGCTGATTCTTTCCTCTGGAAAGAAGCAGGATGTTATTCTGGAAGATCCCATAACTGGGGATATCAGCAGAATCATCGAGTTGAATGGAGGAGTGTGTCATCCCATACCAATCAATCAAAAGGGGCTGGATGTCAGGGATATATCCGAAGACTTAAGCCCCGGATTCTGCTATGTGACGCCTTCTCATCAGTATCCCCTGGGAGGAACTTTGAGTATCACCAGGAGGATCCGGCTGATTGAATATGCCCGGTTAAAAGACTGTTTTATTCTGGAGGATGATTATGATAGTGAATTCCGCTATGATGTTCAGCCATTGCAGCCCCTGTATGAACTGGATAAAAACCGGGTGATATACTGCGGGACCTTCAGCAAGACACTCTGCCCGGCTCTGCGTACGGCTTACCTCATTCTGCCGCCGGCATTGCTGGAGACAGCCAGACGCCTTAAATGGTACGCCGATCTGCATAATGCGACCCTGGATCAGCTTGTTTTATCCCGGTTCATCGATTCCGGGGACTATATCAGGCATATAGGGAAAATGAAGAAACGCTATAAAAGCCGTAGGTCGATACTTCTGAATGCTTTATCTCTGCACTTCGCTGACAGTATTGAAATCCTGGGTGCTGCGGCGGGGCTGCACCTCTGTGTCAGATTTCCTGGACAAATCTTCGATCGGCAAACAATACTGGAATTAAAGATAAAAGGGCTGATTCTTTATCCTGTAGCCATTCATAGTCAGTTTCCGGATCAATATGAAGATACTCTTATTTTCGGCTATGGGATTCTCTCCTCCCATAAAATGGAAAAGGGAATTATGATTCTGAAAGAATATCTTTTAAAATTTCCCGGGTCCAGTTCCCATAAATAACAGAATGATGTCTCCCCTATAAAGAGAGATACATGTTAAACTTTTATTCATTTGTGAAATCTGTCGGAGGGGATATGAATCTTTTCACCAGGGTTTTATTCATCATTCTATTCATATTTCAACTCAGCTTTCTGACATCACAGGATCTTGCACAGCAGAATACGGGTAAAACCATCCTTTTCTTATTCTCTTATCACCCGGGACATGACTGGGAAGACGACATCTACACGACTCTTCTATCAGGAATGAAAGAACAATTCCCAGGTGTTGAACTGCGTCTGGAATATATGGACAGCAAGCGTCATCCCCTGAAAGAGAGGGTGCCGGCAATACTCACAAATCTTCAAAATCACAGCAGTTCCGGTTTGATGCTGATCGTTGCCGTCGATGATAATGCCCTGCAATTTATGGCAGGACCTGGAAAAGACCTTTTCCCCGGGGTCCCCCTTGTTTTCTGCGGTGTCAACGATTACCCCAAAGTTCAAAACCTGTTGACCGTTCCTCACACAGGGGTTATCAGCCGGGTGAATCTGGCGGAGACCCTGGCCTTGGCTTACAGACTTATTCCAGGATTAAAAAAAGTGTTTGTTATCATCGATGCAACTCCCACAGGGGAGGGGAACAGGCATATGGTGGAGGATCAGACCTATGCTTTGAGAGGTCAACTGGGGCAGCTGGAGTTTTACTATAGGGGACTGAATGATTTCAGTACTGATGAACTTATAGAATGGAGTAGTACCCTACATAAGGATTCTATCATCCTGTTGACCAGCTGGTACCGGGATCGGCTGGGAGAATATATCGGAGAAAAAGCGCTCATTCAGAGACTTCAGGATTCAACTTCAGTCCCAGTCTTTAATCTTCTTCATATCCGTCCGGGCGTTCTGGGGGGAAAGGTCACCTCAGGAACAGTTCAGGCTAATCTGGTCATAGATCAGATCGGGAGTATTCTCAGCGGTAAGGATCCCTCCTCTATACCCGTCGTTGAAAGAGATACTTCCATTTTTGTCATCGACCAGAACAGAATGAACCACTGGGGCCTCAAAAACTCTCGTCTTCCTGATGAAGCTTTATTTTTAAATTCATTTAAAGAAGGTGGTAGTTATGAGATAACAATCCAATTGCTGGCAGCCTCCTTTTTAGTAGTTCTCATTCTAATCATCACCCTTGTCAGGCAGAGTTTTCTCCTCAATAAGTCTTCCCTTCTGCTGTCCCGTCAGAAGAACGAACTATTTACAACCCTCAATTCTATAGGGGATGGTGTTATCTCGACTGATTGCCAATCCAGAGTCGTCTTTATGAACGAAATTGCACAGGATATTACTGAATGGACTCTGGAAGAGGCTGCAGGACAGCCGCTCTCCCTCATTTTTCCTCTGCAAAACGGCGTGTCCGGTGTTTCCATGGACAATCCGGTGCAGCAGGTACTGGATGAGAATCAACGGATTGAGCTGGCTTCGGATACTATTCTGGTCAATAAAAACGGGCTGAAAATCCATATTGCAGACAGTGCCTCTCCTATCCATGATCCCAAAGATAATACACTCCTGGGGGTGATCATCGTCTTTCGAGACATTACCGATTCAGATGAGGTTCAGCAGATTCTGTACAATGAACAGAGGCGATTGAGGGACGCTCAGGCCATGGCAATGGTGGGGAACTGGGAGTATGATCCTGAATTTGACAGTTATTGGTTTTCCCGGGAAGTTTTTTCTTTGACCGGAATCGATCCTTATTTCAAGGAAGTTCCCGAGTCTCTGGACTTGATGAAAATTATTTTTACTGATTGGAAAAGAGGCCATCCCCTTCCTGATATTTTAAAGGAAGAAGATAGGCTGATTAAAACCCTGATGACCATCCCTGGAAGGGAGGGGCGTCTCATTCTACATATCATGGCCCGGATGGCGAAAAATCCTGAAACCGGGAAATCCATTGTTACAGGCATTATTCAAGACTTCTCTGAGTTGTCCCAGACCAGGGCTGCCTTGAAGGTAAGTCAGGAACAGTTGCGTCAGGCTGCCAGGATGGAAGCTGTGGGAAAACTGGCAGGAGGTATAGCCCATGAGTTTAACAATCTACTACAAATAATTCTGGGATACAGTCAGCTTCTGAAAGAGGAATGCACCCAGCCAAAGATCCTGGAATATGTAGAACCTATTTTGAAAACATCCGCCAGCGCCCGGAATTTGACAAGACAGTTGTTGCTGTTCAGCAGAAAAGAAAATCTGGACATGAATGCTCTTTCCCTGTCTCATCTCATCCAGAACCTGATTCCCATACTCAGACGGCTTCTTGAGGAAAATATTCAGTTGGAGTCAGATCTGCAGGGTGCGGAGGATTGGGTTATTGCCGATAAGCAGCAGATTGAGCAGGTTCTGATTAACCTCTGTCTTAATGCACGGGATGCCATGGAATCCGGGGGACTTTTGAAAATAGGACAGTCTATATATTCCTCTATACATTCTTTTCTGGGACTCGACGGTGTCATTCCTGCGGGAGACTATGTTCACTTCACAATTCAGGACAGTGGTTCCGGGATTAATGAACAAATACTGCCCGAAATTTTTGACCCCTTTTTTACGACAAAAGAGAGGGAGAAGGGAACAGGCCTGGGACTTTCGATTGTCTACGGGATTATCAAGCAGCATCAAGGGTATCTGAGTGTGGAAACTGACCCTGTGAAAGGAACCTGTTTTCATATCTTCCTGCCTAGAGTCGATCCTCCAGACAATAGAAATGTGGATATGTCTCACAAGGATACTATTGAGCCGGTAGTGAATACAGTGGTCTATATGGCCGAGGATGATCCCATGGTCAGGCAGCTGACTGAGACGATGCTTAGAAAGAACGGATTTATCATCAAGAGTTTTATCAACGGAAAAGATCTGATAGAGGCGTTGAAAGAGAAGAAGGAGGGCTCTGAAAAGATTGATTTTTTCCTTCTAGATGTCATTATGCCCGAAATGGGTGGTGTCCAGGCATTTCATAACCTTAGATCTTTAGGGTATGATGTGCCGGTATTATTTATGAGCGGTTATACAGAAGAACGTCTTAAGAATCTGTCGGATCTCAGGAATGCCGCATTAATACACAAACCATTTACAATGAAAGATCTGATTGCCCAAATTCAGTTCATACTGAATTCAAGCCCTTAGGCCCTGAGCTAATATAGCACCCGAAGCTCCGTGGAGCTCTGGTAGTTGAAAGGAAAACAATTTATGGAACGAATTATCAGCTCCTATCACAGCATCATGGAAAGTATGAAAACCGGTGATGGAGTTCTTTATGTTTGTAAAAGCAATAAAAGGATCGCCGATCTCGAGACTCTGGCTCAATCCAGGAATATTACAGTCAGCAAAATAACTCCCTCTGAAATGGACCGGAAGAGTGGGGCAGATGGTCATAAGGGTGCCCTTTTTGTCCAGATCCTGAAACAGGCTTCACCTGGAAGCGCACTCCACTACACCGATCTGAAAAACTTCATGATGGAAAAAAATGGGGAGGAACAGCTTCTTGTTCTCCTTCTGGACGGGATCACAGACCCCCATAATATGGGAGCCATTCTCAGATCTGCCGATCAGTTTTCTGTCGACCTTGTTCTTATTCCGGGGAATAGAAGTGCCGGTATCAATGCCACTGTTGCCAAGGTTTCAGTGGGGGCGCATGCCTGGGTTCCCACCCTTCAGATCAGCAATTCTGCCAGAGCTCTGGAAACACTGAAAGAGAATGGATTCTGGATCTATGGCGCCGACATGGGTGGATCTACAGCCCCGGAGACAGATTTGAAAGGAAGAACCTGTCTGGTTCTGGGATCTGAGGGTAAGGGGATATCCCGTCTGCTCAAAGATAAATGCGATACGATGGTCAGCATTCCCACCACTGGGCATGTGGATTCTCTTAATGTTTCGGTTGCCGCTGGAATCCTAATGTACGAAGTGATCCGACAAAGAGGCTGAAATCCTTTCCAGTCCTTCCTTTAATAGAGAGCGGGGACAGCCGAAGTTCAGACGAAAAAAGCCTTCTCCACCCTGACCAAACCAGTGTCCGTCTAACATGGCTATTTTACCTATATTCAGAAATCGATCTTCAATTTCTCTATGACTGAGTCCCAATCCTCTAAAATCCAGCCATCCGATAAATCCAGCATCAGGTTTCATCATTTTGACTCGGGGCAACTCTTTTTCCAAAAAATTTTCAATCAGCAGTACATTTTCCCGGAGGTATCTTTTCAGGGCGAAAAGCCACTCTGATCCATCCTTGTAGACGGCTTCGCCGATGGCTAGAGCCAGAGCTGATCCTTCTTCGCTGCTGAAGGCCAACTGAGCATCACTGTAGGTTTTCTGCCTTTCCTGCGAACCGAAAACAGCCACTGAAAGCTTCTCCCCGGCAATATTAAATGTTTTGGAAGGAGCCATAAGGGTCATAGTATTAGCAGCACATTCATCTGAAAGAGATGAGAAGGGGATGTGGCGTTTTTCTCCCAGAACCAGATCGGCATGGATCTCATCGGAAACTACAAAGACTCCGTATTTAATGCATATCCGTGACAGTTCTCCCAGTTCCTTACAGTTCCAGACTCTTCCTCCCGGATTATGGGGGCTGCAAAGCAGCATGAGAGAGCAGTCCCGGCTGGATACCTTCTCTTCAAGATCATTGAAGTTCATGACATAACGTCCTGATTCCAGTTTCAACTCATTGACCAGCGGTCTTCTGTTGTTCCGGACGATCATATTTCTGAAGGGCTGGTATACCGGCTCCTGAATGATGACAGAATCTCCTGGTTTTGAGAAAAGGTGAACAGCCAGGCTCATGGCGCCTACGATTCCCGGAGTGAAGCAGACTTTAGAGAGGGGAACTTTCCAGTTGTGTTCTGTTATCGCCCAATCCTGCCAGGCTTTCAGGAAGTGCTTTGATGTCGCGGGGTAACCGAAGATCCCATGATCCGCCCGTTCTTTCAGGGTTTCTCCGACAATCGGAGGTGAGGCAAAATCCATATCGGCCACCCAGAAGGGCAGCATATTTTCATCACCGAAACGGGCTTTGAGAACCTTGCTGTCCCATTTGGCCGCATTGCTGCCCTTTCGGTCAATTATTCTGTCAAAATCCATTTTATTCTCTCCTGCGGTCTTAAAGACTGTTTATTATACTGATCCCGATCAATGTAGTTACAGCAGCTAGAGTCGTTGACACCATTATGATCAACGCAGCAAGGTCTCCATCATTATCCATGGCATCAGCCATAATGTGACTCGATAATGCAGTAGGTGCTCCCGCAATTAGGAATATTAATCCAAGTTCTTCCTGATTATACCCCTTTTTGTAGAAAATTATCACTGCAATCACCGGAAGAAGTACAACCTTAATGAGAGCAGCTGCCAGGGCAATTTTTCCTTTTTCCCTGAATCCTCTGGCAGAAAGGGAGCCACCGATGTTGATCAGGGCCAGGGGCAGTGCCAGATCGGCAAGGTATTTCAGTAATCGTCCTAAAAGGACAGGAACGGGAATCTTAAAGAGTGAAAAACCCAATGCGGCCAGAACTGCCATTATGATAGGATTGGTGATTATGTTTTTCAGGGAACGGATCAAGCCTTCTAAGGACATGCCATGACGGGGTATGGTCAGGGCTATGACCGAAAGTATATTAAATACAGGAAGCATGACTGCCACGATCATGGCTCCTCTGGCCGCCAGGTCTTCACCGTAAAGATTTAAAACAAGGGCCAGGCCAATGATGGCAATGTTTCCTCTGAATGCCCCTTGAGAGAAAGCTCCCCGTTGAGTCACATCCTTAAGGCGCAGGCTGAGGAGAAGTGTTGTTATCATGGTGATCAGGGCGATGGCCAACAGGATGAGTATTTCATTAATATTAAAGACACCCGAGAAGTCCAGTCCAGCTATTTTTAAGAAAATCAGAGCGGGCAAACCCAGTTTGAAACAGATGATGGATGAACTCTTCTGGAAGGCAGGACCGATCACTTTTCTATGTTTAAGGATGCTTCCAATAACAATGAGGAGGAATACAGGTACGACGCCCTGAAGAGTATGGATCAATACATTCATACATCAGTTTTACCATTTGACGGAGGAACGGGTAAAGCATTAGTGGAATGCTTTGTTTTCTCTGGTAAATATTCTGACATAAATGGCATATGTGTAGACTTCCCATGGGAGATTATTATAGTATTTACATAAATAACCAATTTTTTTCATAATGGGCGGGTCTCTTATCAGAAACCCGTACTACAAGGCCCTTAGGCCTCCACTTTTTAAACACTGGAGTGATATTATTCACTCCAGTAGTACAGGAGTATTCAATGAGTTACGATTACAGGAAGTATAAACCCTTCCCCCCAGTCTCACTGCCTGACCGGACATGGCCTGAAAAGACCATTACAAAAGCACCCTATTGGTGCAGCGTAGACCTACGCGACGGAAACCAGGCACTACCCATTCCCATGAGTGTGGAAGAAAAACTGGAATTGTTTGAGCTGCTGCTAAAAATTGGTTTTAAAGAAATTGAGATAGGATTTCCTTCTGCATCTCAAACTGAGTTTGACTTTCTCAGAACATTAATCGACAAACATCTCATTCCCGCTGATGTGACCATTCAGCTGCTGACTCAGGCCCGGGAGCATCTTATCCGGCGGTCTTTCGAGGCCATAAAAGGCTGCAAGAATGTTGTCATGCATTTTTATAACTCCACTTCCACCGTTCAGAGAGATGTCGTTTTTGGAAAAGATCAGAAAGAAATCATTCAGATTGCCGAAGAAGGGGCCAGGCTGATCAAAGAGATTGCCGCAGAATATCCGGAGACCAACATCCGTTACGAGTACAGCCCCGAAAGCTTTACCGGAACAGAGCTGGACTTTGCCAAGGAAATTTGTGAAGCCGTCATTGATGTTCTGGAGCCTACTCCAGAAAACAAGCTGATCCTGAACCTGCCGGCCACTGTTGAAATGCATACTCCCAATATCCATGCCGACCAGATTGAGTGGTTCAGCCGGAATATCAAGAAACGGGATTGTATCCTCATCAGTCTTCATACTCATAACGACAGGGGGACCGCTGTGGCTGCTGCCGAGCTGGCTCTTATGGCTGGGGCGGATAGAGTGGAAGGAACCCTCTTCGGCAATGGAGAAAGGACAGGGAATTCCGACCTGATCACCATGGCTATGAACCTTTACTCTCAGGGTGTGAATCCCGAACTGGACTTCTCTGACATTGAACATATTACGAATGTCTATCAAGGATGCACCCGGATGGATGTACATCAACGTCACCCCTATGCGGGAGAGCTGGTTTACACGGCCTTCTCAGGCTCCCATCAGGATGCAATCAAGAAGGGGCTTGATAACTACAATGCGGTTAAAGCTGATTTCTGGGATATTCCCTACCTACCCATGGATCCCACGGATCTGGGACGGGAGTATGAAGCAATTATCAGAATCAACAGCCAGTCCGGAAAAGGCGGGGTTGCCTTTATTCTGGATACCCAGTTCGGGTACAAACTACCCAAAGCCATGCATCCCGAGTTTTCACGAAAGATCCAGTTGATCACCGATGACACGGGTAAAGAGCTGAAGAGTCAGGAGATCTTTGAAGAGTTCAGCAAGGAATATCTCAATGTCAAAACTCCCTGGTCCTTGGTGAAATACGAGATCAATGCCCGTCTGGACGTGAACGATGATGGTCTGGAACAGCACAATGTGGGAATCGACTGCACTCTTAAATATAAGGGCGAGCAGATGAAACTGGAAGGCCAGGGGAACGGACCTATCGATGCATTCTTTCATGCTCTCCAATCTACATCGGCTCCCAAGGTGCATTTTCTCTCCTATGACGAGCATGCCCTGACAGAAGGAGCCGACTCTCAGGCCGTCTGTTATATACAGGTAGCCGACAGCAAGGGGCGCTCCTACTTCGGAGTCGGAGTGGACAGCAGCATCAATGCCGCCTCTCTGAAAGCTCTGCTCTGCGCGGTGAACAGGATAGAAGGAAATAACTGATACCCTTAGGCCCTGAGCATATAATTACGAAAGCACTTTAGGGCTTTGGTAGTACAAGGACCCTTAGGGCTTTAGTAGTATGAGGACCCTTAGGCCCTGAGCAAATAATCACTAAGGCCCTTAGGCCTTTAGAAAATAATCACGAAGGCCCTTAGGCCCTGAGCATATAATTACTAAAGCACTTCAGGGCTTTCGTAGAACAAAGACCTATAGGGCTTTAGTAGCAAGGAGAATAAAAATGTCTTATAAAGTAGCCGTCCTTCCCGGTGACGGGATTGGACCGGAAGTTATGGAATCTGCTCTGCAGGTTCTGTCCAGGGTAGAAGAAAAATTCGGATTTAAAATGGAGCTGACCCATGGACTCATCGGCGGATGTGCCTATGACGCGACAGGATCTCCTCTACCTGCTGAAACAAAAACAATCTGCAAAAACGCGGATGCCGTCTTATTGGGCAGCATCGGAGGCCCCCAATGGGATGGTCTTCCTCCAGAAAAAACTCCTGAACTGGGGGGGCTTCTGGCTCTGCGGAAAATGCTAAAACTCTATGCCAATCTCAGACCGGCTGTTATCTATGAAGAATTGAAATCCATGAGTCCTCTTTCTGAAAGAGTTCTGCGGGATAAGGTGGATATCCTTACCGTTCGGGAACTGGCCCATGGTATTTACTTCGGTGAACCCAAAGAATTGACCGACACCATGGGACTGGATACCATGGTCTACACGTCTGATCAGGTCGAAAAGATTGCCCGCCAGGGATTCATAGCCGCCCGGAAACGGAAAAAGAAGCTCTGCTCCGTGGACAAGGCTAATGTACTGTCCAGTTCAAAACTCTGGAGGCGGGTTGTGACCGAACTGGCTCACGAATATCCCGATGTGGAGCTGAGCCATATGTACGTGGACAATGCGGCTATGCAGCTGATGCTCAATCCTCTTCAGTTTGATGTTATTGTAACTTCCAACCTTTTCGGAGACATCCTCTCCGATGAGTCTGCCGCCATCTGCGGTTCTCTGGGTATGCTGCCCTCCGCCTCTCTGGGTGAAGAGATCAGCCTCTTTGAACCCTCTGGTGGTTCTGCCCCCGACATCGCCGGTAAAGGCATAGCCAACCCTATCGCCCAGATTCTCTCATTGGCCATGATGCTGGAGTACTCTTTTGATCTGAACGATGCGGCTGCTGCCATCCGCAATGCTGTTGATGCCTGTGTGAAGGGCGGCATCAGAACGGGAGATATCCTCGGTCCCGGCATGAAAGCCGTGTCCACCAAAGAGATGACCGACGCGATAATCAGCAGAATTTAAATTAGTCTTATCTTATAAATGCAAAAGCCGCCTGGAGGATTCGGGCGGCTTTTTTGTGTTTGCCCTGCATGGGTAATGACTAGGCGGTGAAAGACCGTTGTAGGTGGTAGTGTGAAAGAAACTGATAGTTGACGGCAAGGGCGTAGTCGCGAGACTGGGTCTGAAGGAAGCCCGAGACAAACTTACGAACCGACGAACAGAAACCACATATAAGGCTACATCAGTGGACGAGTTTGCACAAAGTGACGAAATCCTCACTACAACTGATGGAGTAAATGTGGCGGTTACATGGAAGGAAAGTCAT
>NZ_JAQIBL010000296.1 GCF_027859075.1 Oceanispirochaeta sp.
CTCCTTTAACCTTGGTAAGATGCTTTTGAAAATGCAATATAGGGGTAATACACAATACCGATGAAGAGTGCCAGTATGACATGCCAGCCCGGCTGACCAAACTTCAGAACGAAGTTATAAATAATCATGATACCGAAAACAATATTAGCAATCGGGATAAAGAGCATGACAAGCCACCATATCGGTTTATCAACAATCTGCAACATGACAATGATGTTATAAATGGGAATAAGAATAGCCCAACCGGGTTTTCCCGCTTTTACAAAGATCTTCCAGTTAGCAACAATCAATACCGCTGCAACAAGAATCCACCAGACGACGAGCAAAGGATTAAAATATTCAGACATCAGAAACTCCTTATCAATATATTTTTACAACAGGCAGGAAAAACTCGCCTGTCAAAGCCCCATTTCACCCCGGATACTGTCTACCATCAAAGCGGTTTCATATAAGTTCTGCATTTCAGCTGATTCAGCTTCTGTTTTAGCCTGAGCGAGATCTGCTCTCATATTATCCATGGCTGTATCCATAGCTTCTTTTTCTTCCCCACTCATTTCACTCTTGTCCAAAGATTCATATTCGGCCAGGCTTTCCTCCATGGAGGAAATCATTTCCATCGCAAAGTTGCTTCCCATTGACTCTGTTTCTACCAGTAAAATGGCTGTAGACAGCTGATTGTACCGAGTAAAAGTAATATCTGTTTCCTGGTCTACAATCCTTTCGAGATTAAGACCTTCTGACATGGCAGATAAGGCTGCTGTCACGGGCGATTCAAATTCTATATCAGGATATTTCTTGTTTAGAATACTGACGGCAGTGTAAAAGTCTCTTACATCTTTTTCTGTAAGATCCAGGATCTCACTTTGTGATTCGGACGAATCATTCTCCTTTATTTTGCTTCCTGTCTCTGCCATTGTTTTCGCCGTTTTCAATACATTTTTAGCCTGGGATATTTTTCCGCATCCCACCGCCAGCAAGAGAGAAGAAGTAATAAAAATCAGAATAATTATTTTCATAGCTTTATCCTTCATTCATAAAAAACAAATTTTATGCCGGACTGGGCCTTCTGTCGTCCCAAAATGCAAAATGGTTCTTAAAAAGTGAACAGTCTTTCGCCCAAACGGCCATTGACCACGTATAATCTGAATATGGACATGCATGACAGGAGCCTCCTGATCAAAGGAGCAGGCGGTGACAACAAGGCAATCAGGCAACTCTGGGACATCTGGTCACCTAAAATATCTATTTTCCTGAGGGGGTCTGTGCCATCGGGAGACATGGATGATCTGACACAGGAGATCATGCTGAAGATCTTCCGCTCCTTAGCTAGTTACAATCCGGTCTTTGCACCCTCCACATGGATCTACACCATTGCAGGCAGAACAAGGACGGACTGGCAACGGCAACAATCCAAATTTCTGAAATCCGAATCGGAGAATCCGGATTCGGAAGAGATGATCAGCCTCATCCCGGGTCCATATGAAGGCCCGGAAGCCCAGTATATCCGTCTTGAATCGGAAAAGAGAGTGGATGATTTCCTACAGCGTCAGAACGTGAGGGATCGGAAAATACTTTTTCTGTACTGCCATGAAGGTTTATCAGGAAGAGCCATTGCCCGGGTCCTGATGACCCCGGCAGAGACCATCCGCTACCGTTTGAAGATTCTAAAAGCAAAGCTGAAGGAGGAGATGTTACTGTGAAAAGTTTTAAGTCATCTATCAGGGACGCCTGGGAGAGGACAATTCCGGAAGCCCCCCCCTTTCCCTTTGGGGATGAATTTCCTGTACTCCCCTCTGGCAGATCAGAACTCCTTCTACGCTGTGCCGGGGCGGCCCTGATCTTCGGAATGCTGACAATAATGGCCGCTGTCTGGGGTAACCCTGCCTACAGCCCGGCCCTCCAGGCGCTGGATATTCAGGGGATGCATGAGGCCTTCCCCCGGTTGGGGGATTATCTGTTACAAAATTTAAGTGAGGTATATCTATGAAAAAACTACATTATTTTATCTATGTGATCCTGTTTTTTGTAATCTTCGGAGCCATTTTATGGTCAACAGAAACGGCACCCTATATCTTTATTGATATAGCCAGTCTGCTGATTATTCTGCTGTTTCTCATGCTGCTCACCGTTTTTCAAATCGGGATCAAGCAGACCATCCTCTACTACAAAGCTGTGTTTGATCCGACAGTCGACTCCGAAACCGCAAAGGCGGGAAGCCGCTATTTTTCGACTCTCAGTCTCTATACCCTGGGGACCGGAATGCTCGGGTTTCTGACAGGAATCATGGTGGTTCTGGCCTACTATATGGAAGATACAAAATATGTAGGTCCCAATATGGCGGTGGCCCTGATCACCCTCTTTTATTCGGTCTTTTTCTGTCTGCTTATATTTCTCCCCTTCAAGATGGTCCTGGATTCAAAGGCTCGAAATGCATAGGCTCAAGAGACTATACTAAAGGGGATGAAGGAGTTGAATATTATCCTGAATGGACAAAAAGCAAGCCCCAGCCTGATAAAAACCATGATGGATGGTCTGAATAACAAGAAAATCAGAACTGAAAAGGGGGGTTATCTCTTTAAGCTGGCTGTGGATGAGAAGAACCTGTATTTCAGCATCCTTCCCGAGTTCAATCAGGGAGACAGGAATTACCACTACAACATTACCCTGCCGGGAAATCCCTCCTATTTCCTCACAGGGAGTCTGAATCCAGAGGGTATTTTCACCATCCTCTTTATCCCCAAAGAAAAAGTACTCCCTGAGGCCGACAAGGAAGAGTATATAAACATCTACCTCCAATCGGCTCGGGGTCTGCTGGAGAAAGGATTGGAAGAGCCGGGAGAACTGGACTTTGTAAGTGGTCTGCTCCTGGTATCCTCCGGCTTATTTGATCCTGCTCCGGCATCCCTGAAAGAGTTGGCAGCCCTCTGACGGCAATCAGTGCATGTCCAGTCCCAGAAAGTCATAACTGAGCCTGGATTGTGAGGCACTGAT
>NZ_JAQIBL010000297.1 GCF_027859075.1 Oceanispirochaeta sp.
GTGAATCTGCCGCCATTCATTGTTCCGCCGATGATCACCGCGGCAATGGCATCCAGCTCGATCAGGAAACCTGTGCTGTAGGGGCTTGTGCTGGACTCTCCCGAAACATGGATCAGTCCGGCGATCCCCGCACAGAGGGAAGAATAAACATAGGTGGCTACGATGACGGTGGTGGTTCTTATCCCCACATAGCGGCTGGCTGTTCTATTCTCTCCAATGGCTTCTATAAATATGCCAATGGCTGTTTTTTTGGTCAGCACCATTGTTATGACAAAGATGACAAAACAGACCCAGACGGGTATGGGCAGTCCCATAAAATAGCCGTTACCGATATGAGTAAAGGGGACACCATAATAGGTGGGTGTCTGGCCCTGTACCATGAGCACGGCCAGGCCCCGGGCGGTATACATCATGATCAGGGTGGCAATGATGGGCTGTACCTTTACCACCGCCACCAGAAGTCCATTGATGACCCCCAACACCATGCAGATGAGCAAGGGGATCAGGATGATAAGGATCAGGGGAGGCTGGGGATCTACGACGGGTAAACCTGCCAGGTAACCGGGTCGGATGATCAGAGCGGCCATTCCTCCGGATACTGCCATGACCGAACCGACGGAGAGATCAATCCCCCCTGTGGCATAGACCAGGGTCATTCCTACGGCAAGGATACAAACCCTGGCTCCATTATTGAGAATGTTGATCAGATTCCCCCGCAGTTTCCCCCCTTCCTGGAGGGAAACTTCAAAAAATTCGGGGGAAATAAGTAAATTGAGCAGCAATACTGCAAACAAGCCCATAAAGGCCCAGAGTAATCGCTTTGTTAATGGGTCTTTGAATTGTATTAGATTATTCATTAAAGGCAGTCCTCTTTTTCAATTTTCATGCTTCGGCTATGGTATGCATCACTGTCTGTTCATTTATATCGCTACCAGTCAGTTCTTTGATAACGCTTCTATCCCTGAGAACTGCGATTCTGCTGGAACAGCGAACGACTTCTTCCAGCTCCGAAGATATGAATAAAATGGCCAATCCCTTGTTTTTCAGTTCTATAATCAGCTTCTGAATCTCTATTTTGGCTCCGATATCGATACCCCTGGTAGGCTCGTCAAGGATCAGAAGTTCCGGGTTTGCAGCCAGCCATCGGGCCAGTATCACTTTCTGCTGATTTCCACCGCTCAGGTTTTTCACGCTTTGGTCGGCGCTGGGGGTGACAATGTTCAGGCTCTTGATGTACTTGTTGGCTATCTCGTTTCTTTTCTTTTTGCTCAGATAACGGAATACCCCTCTTTTAGCCTGCTTGGCCAAGATTATATTCTCTCTGACGCTCAACTCGGGAATGATCCCATCTTCCTTCCTGTCCTCAGGACAGAAGCCCATGCCTCTGGCAATGGCGTCTCTAGGATTCAGAGCCTTCACATCCTTGCCATGGATCTGAATCTGACCCGAATCGGGTTTGACAATACCGTAAATAATGTTGGATATTTCGGATCTTCCCGATCCCAGCAGGCCAGCCAGGCCCAGAACCTCGCCCTTGTGCAGGTCAAGACTGAATTCATTGATATATTCAGCCTTCTTTATGTTCGTGAGGGAAATGTATTTTTCACCCGCAATGCTGTCTTTCTGATCCCAGAGATCGGTCTCCAGTTCCTTGAGCTCCTTGCCCAGCATGCTGGATATCAGATCCAGCCGGCTCACCTTTGATGTCTCAAAAACATTGACTTTCCTACCGTTTCTTAAGACAGTAATCCTGTCGGTAATATCAAATACCTGATCCAGGAAGTGGGTAATGAAAATGATACTGAGTCCCTGATCCTTCAGGGCACGCATAACCTTAAACAGCTGTTCCACTTCATTGGCATCCAGAGAGCTGGTCGGTTCGTCCAGTATTAGTACATTGGCAGAGGTATCCAGGGCCCTGGCGATGGATACCATCTGCTGAATGGCTACAGAATAACTGTTCAGAGGCAGGGATACATCAATCTTCATATCCAATTTCCTGATCGCCTTTTCTGCTCCGGCTATCAGTGTTTTCCAGTCAATCAGGGATGAACGGCTCCCCTGGGGTTGTCTGCCCAGGAAGATGTTTTCTGCAACAGATAACATCGGAATCAGGTTTATCTCCTGATAAACAGTGCTGATTCCGTTCTTAACTGATTCATTGGGCGAATTAAAACTGACATCCCTACCATTTAAGTTGATGACCCCTGAATCCTTGACATATAAACCTGTGATTACTTTGATGAGTGTGGACTTTCCTGCCCCGTTTTCACCCATCAAGCCGTGGATCTCGCCTTTTATCAAATCAAAATCAATTTCAGTAAGAGCTTTCACTCCTGGAAAGCTCTTACTCAAATTAGTTACTTTCAGGATTTCTCCCATAATGTTCCTAATTCCTTTTGTTTTTTACTTCAGAATCCCATAGTAGGGTGATTTTTGTAATTATCCTGATCGTACAGAGAGTCGGGTGTAATGATGTACTTATCTACAGGTTCACCCTTTGTCGCGGCAATCAGACTCTTGAAACCGAGGGGTCCCAGGAGAGGACTGCACTCAACTGTTGCGTTCATATCGCCTCTTCCAATGGCCTCAAAAGCAGCCTTTATGGCATCAATAGAGATAATCAGAGCATCTTTACCAGGTGTCAAACCAGCGGATTTCATGGCTTCAACCGCACCGAGAGCCATTCCGTCGTTATGAGCATACACGACGTCAAAAT
Source organism: Oceanispirochaeta sp. (assembly GCF_027859075.1). Classification (NCBI taxonomy): domain Bacteria; kingdom Pseudomonadati; phylum Spirochaetota; class Spirochaetia; order Spirochaetales; family Spirochaetaceae; genus Oceanispirochaeta; species Oceanispirochaeta sp. Next base: position 2,720 of record NZ_JAQIBL010000297.1, read on the forward strand.
CAACACCCGCGGCCAACCATGCTTCAACAACCTGACGTCCCTTGTCCTGGCTCCATTCACCTGTCTTGGATTCAACAACTTCGATACCGGGGTAGGTGTCGATGACTTCCATGAAACCCGAGTTTCTCAGAATGGCGGGGTCTGCGGCAGGGTCTCCGAAGAGCTCAACTACTTTTCCTTTACCATCGAGTTTTTTGGCAACCCATTTAGCTGCTTCACGGCCTTCAAAGGCAAAGTCGGAAGAAATCTGGGTAACCCAGAGAGATTCGGGGGCATCCACACCTCTGTCTAGAAGAACAACAGGGATACCTGCATTTTTGGCTTCCTGCAGTACTTCATCCCAACCGCTTCTTGTCTGAGGAGCGAGGAGTATGCCGTCTACTTTCTGTGTGATAAAGTCTCTGATGGCCGCAACCTGACCTGCCTGGTCAGTGACGGACAGTTTCAATACAATGCCTAGTCTTTCAGCTTCCTGCTGAACTGAGTTGGTCTCTGTTGTTCTCCAGGGACTGTCCTCTTTGATCTGAGCAAACCCGACAGTCATTTTTTTGCTGCCGCCGTCGTCTGTGGCTCCCTTTGCAAATGCAGAAGGGAGTACCATGAGAAGAACCATGAGAATCATAGTGAAGGTTACAAGTCTTTTTTTCATAAAAGCTCCTTTGTTTGTTTGATATTGTATTTGCAATTCCTGTGCCAATCGGGGATTCTGGTAAATTCTTACCGTATTATCTTCATTCCATGAAACAAATTAGAATTTATTTTTTAAAATAATTGATTCTTGGATTCTATCTGCCATCCATAAATGTGTGCAATCTTTACACAAGCCTCCTCCCTTGTGTGTAACAGTTACACACAAGAGGGACGGGTGCAACTATTACTTGACATTTCGGCCTTTGAGTGCAAAAATTCCTCAGATAATCAAATATATGAATCAAATAATCCTTGTAATCGATGACAAAGAAAAACTCTGCAAGAGTCTGGAGCTGAACTTCAGTAAGTTGGGATATGAGTACCATTATCGTCTAAATGGATCTACCGCTCTCCACTTTCTGGATGCCTGTGTACCGGATCTCATCCTCCTCGATCTGGCTTTGGGAGAGGAAGACGGCCTTGATATTCTGACCGTTATTAAACAGAAGCAACCCCTGGTTCCGGTTATCATGATCACCGGGTATGGGTCCATTGATACTGCTGTGAAGGCCATGAAAATCGGGGCTTCTGATTACATTCAGAAGCCTCTCAATTTTAACAGCCTATATAAGATTGTAGAAAATACCCTAAAGAAGAATAGCAGTCCCATGGAACTGAGACCTCAGGGGATTATAACTAAAAGTGAAGTCATGATGGACTTATATGAAAGGGCTAAAAAACTGGCAGATACCAATTTCCCGGTACTGATTACAGGGGAGAGCGGTACCGGGAAGGAGCGGATTGCCCATTTAATCCATGATTCTTCACCCCGCAGCGGGATTGAAATGCAGTGTATCAATTGCGCTGCCTTTCCTGAAAACCTTCTGGACAACGAACTCTTCGGTCATGAGAAAGGGGCTTACACGGGAGCGGATCAGCAGTTTAAGGGAATCTTTGAACGGGCCGATAAGAGCACCCTCTTTATGGATGAAATCGGGGACATGTCTCTCCAGACTCAAGCCAAGATTCTGCGGACCCTCCAGAACAATGAAATCAGAAGAATCGGCGGTAATAACACCATCAAGATTGATGTCCGCTTTATTGGGGCGACCAACAAAAACTTATCTGAACTAATGATCCAGAAGCGATTCCGGGAGGACTTGTACTACAGACTGGGTACAGCCGTATTGAATATTCCCCCCTTAAGGGAGAGAGTCGAAGAGATTGCCTCCCTGGCGGAGTACTTTTTAAAGGAACAGTTTGAACACAAGGATTATTCCTTTAGTAAGGGGGCCATGGAAAAACTACGCCATTACGACTGGCCTGGAAATATCCGGGAATTGAGGAATGCCGTCCACTACGCCGGTGCCATGGTGACCGGGCAGGTCATCAATGAAGAAGATATACCCCGGGATCTACATGGTTCCTCCAGCGGGGACAACCCGGCGGTCTCTCTGGAAGAATATGAAAAATCACTCATAATGAAGGCCTTGAAGCAGGCTTTGAACAACAAAAGTAAAGCTGCAGAAATCCTCAATATCAGCAGGAAAACCCTTTATAATAAACTGGATAAGTATGGATTGTCAGGTGAATGAAAAACCTCTTTTGGAGCTCCGGGGCATTTCATTCTTCAAGGAGAAACTTCAGGTTTTCAATGATCTGAACTTTAAGCTCTATTCCGGAGAAATTCATGCCCTGGTGGGAGACCGGGGGACAGGTAAATCTTCTTTGGGTTTGATCATGTCTTTGAACGAGCAGCCTGAAGACGGATCTGTCCTCTGGAAGGGCAGAAGGATGCTTTATCACTACCTGAAGCCCATGAAAAACCCGGGAATCCAGATTGTCTATCAGAATGATGGCTTGATTGACTATTTCACAGTGGCTGAGAATATGTTTCTGCCTGAGAATATATTCCGTCCTTTTCCCTTTTCCAGCCGCAAAAAACTGATTCTTCTGGCGGATGCTTTCATCAGGGAGCTGGGATTTGACATTGATCCCCTTCGAACCTTTCAAGACCTTTCCATGTCTGAGAGGGTCGTTGTCAATATACTCCGCAGTCTCTATCGTAAGCCCGAGTTGCTGATTCTGGATGAGGCTTTGGAGAAGCTGACTGGAAAAGACCTGGATCGGGTCATCTTTCTTCTAAAAAAGCATGCCGAAGAAGGGATGGCGGTTTTCTGCATCAGCCATAAAATTGATGATATTTATAATCTGGCCAGAAAAATCACGATCATCCGGGATGGGAAAATCCTACTCACCGATTCAAGCAAAAACATCGACCGCCTGAATCTGATCAAGATGTGTTACACCCAGGTGACCAGGAATAAAGAGTCCGAAGATATCAGCAAAGAGTTCTATCAGCTCCTGCGTTACAATGAAGCCATCCTGAAAAACCTGCCCATCTCACTGATCGTTACGGATGACCGGAATCATATCAAAATGATCAACGACCAGGGGCAGAGTTTTTTCAATGTGACCTCCGAGCAATATCTGAATCAGCCTATGTCGAGTATCGTTACCGATGATGAAGCCCTGGATCAGATACAGCGATGTTTCAATAAGAGGGAGGAGTCTTCCATATTTCATCAGACCATCAGCTCCATCATTGCAAATATCAAGATTTACCCGATTTTTGACGGTACTTTTCCCATCGGAAATATTACGATTATCGAGGATATTACCGACCAGGAGAAGATGAGGCAGAGGGTTAATCTTTCGGAAAATCTGGCCTCACTGGGGCTTTTAGCTGCTGGAGTCGCCCATGAGATCAATAATCCTCTTGAAATCATCTACAATTACCTGAATTTTCTTCGAATGAATCCTGATCACGGCCAGACTTTGACGGCTGTGAATCATCTGGAAGAGGAAATTGACGGGATTAAGCTGATTGTCTCTAATCTGGTCTCTTTTTCCGGAGACCGGCAGCACCTATGTGAATCTTTTGATATCAACCTGCTGCTGAGTCAGACTCTGACCCTTTTAAGGCCTGCCGCAAAAGACAAAAATATCATCTGCTCCATTTCATCTACCGAGACAGAGTTATTCCTCTATGCCAATAAGACCGAAATCAGGCAGGTGTTGCTCAATCTTATAAAAAACAGCTTTGAAGTTCTGATTTTCGGTGGGGCTATACATATCGAAACGGAAAGACAGAAGGATAAAGCTGTCATGAGAATCCGGGATAACGGCCCCGGGGTCACTCCTGATATTGCCGAACAGGTCTTCCTCCCATTTTTCTCAACCAAAAAAAATGAGGGGAATAACATGGGTCTTGGTTTGCCTATGAGTTATGGCATTGTAAAAAAGTATAACGGGGATCTGACATTCCGCAACTTAAATGACCATGGCTGTGAATTTATCATGACCCTGCCTAGAGAAGATCTTTAGGCTTCTTCATTTTTTTAGGTTTTTTCGGCTTGAAGGGTCTCAGGTCCAGCTGGGATTCGGGAAGTGCTTTCTCCGGCTCAAAACCCTCCACAATCCGGCGGTCCAGAACCTGTTTCGTAAGCCGTTCGATATCTGCCAGTTTTTCAAAATCATCAAAGCAGACAAAGGAAATCGCCTCTCCTGTGGCCCCGGCTCTTCCGGTTCGTCCAATCCGGTGTATGTAGTCTTCCTTGAGATGAGGCAGATCAAAATTCACCACCAGAGGAAGCTGGTCAATGTCCAGACCCCGGGCTGCCAGATCTGTGGCGACCAGAATGGACAGCTTGTCGCTCTTGAATTCTGCCAGGGCCCTGCTCCGGGCTCCCTGGCTCTTGTTTCCATGAATTGTGGCCGTAGCTATCCCGGCCTTCAGCAGCTTTCGGCTCAAATGGTCGGCGCCGTTTTTTGTCTTGGTAAATATGAGGATTTTATCCCAATGGTTGTCTCTTATCAGTTTTAACAGGAGAGATGATTTTTTTAACTTATCCACAGGGTAAATCCATTGCGTAACAGAATCGACGGTGATTTCTTCGGGGTTGACGGAGATCTCGACGGGATGTGACACAAAGTCCTTGGCCAGAGCCCGGACTTCATCAGAAAAAGTGGCGGTGAACATCAGGGTCTGACGCTTCGAAGGAATGAGAGCCTGAATTTCCCTGATCTCAGGGAGAAACCCCAGATTGAGCATCCGGTCGGCTTCATCCAGAATGAGGATCTCCAACTGCTGAAAATTTACGGTATTCTGCCTGTATAGATCCAGGAGGCGTCCGGGTGTGGCCACCAGGATATCCATCCCTTTGGTCAATCGGATCATCTGGGGATTGATTTTCACTCCCCCGTATACCACTGTGGAGTGGAGGGGCATAAATCGGGAGTAGTTCGTCACACTTTCGTATACCTGTGCTGCCAGTTCCCTCGTGGGTGTCAGGATGAGAGCCCTGACATGATTCGGACGGACCTTGCTGCCTTTTGACAGATGATCCAGGATCGGGAGTGTATAGGCGGCGGTCTTGCCTGTTCCTGTCTGGGCCGCTGCCAGAACATCATGTCCCGCCATCACTGCCGGTATGGTTTGAATCTGAATGGGAGAGGGATCTTCATATTTCTGTCTTTCAATGGCTTTCAGCAGTGCCGGGGATAAACCAAAACCCGTAAATTTTTCTGATATTTTTTCACTCATGATATGTCTCATCTCTCCTGGTCGACGGGGTAGAATTTTTTATCGCCTTTGTAAACGGGAAGTATAACAGGAAGTATAAGTTATTACTTAAGAGGATCACCCAGAAGTTTTGCCAGCACCGTGTGAGCAATCTGCAGACCAAAGATGGCCGTGATGGTGGGCAGACTCCCCAGGACCTTCCTTGTCCTGCCCCGATCCAGCTCCTGATCATTCCTGCCTGCTGTCTCTTCATCTTCCGGCTCTCTGTACTCATAGTCCACGAGTTCGGTGGAATACAGGCAGGTAATTCCTTTGCCCACACCCCGACGGCGGAGTTTTTTTCTAATCTGCCTGGCCAGAGGACAGGTATGGGTTTTCATCAGGTCGCTTCTTTTAATTGAAAAAGGATCATAATGAAGAGCGGCCCCCATGGAGGAGACGATAGGGATTCCCTTCTTCCATGTGTATTCCAGAAGGGACAGCTTTGCTGCCATGGAATCGATGGCATCTACCAGAATATCCGGCGACTTGTTGAAAATCTCTTCCATTGTATCGTCATGACCAAAGAACTTGAGGGTTGTCACACGGCAGGCGGGATTGATATCCAGAATCCTTTTGCGGGCCAGATCCACCTTACTCTCTCCAATGGTGGAATCCATGGCCAGGATCTGCCGGTTAATATTTGTCAGATTCACAACATCAAAATCCACCAGGGTAAAGGCGCCGATGCCGCTCCGGGCCAGGGCTTCCAGGGCAAAGCCTCCAACGGCTCCCATTCCGACGATACAGACCCGTATATCTGCCAGACTCTCTCTCTTCTCCTGCCCGATCAGGCGGTCAATGCGTAAAAACCGTTCCATTCTTCATTATACTCCCGGCTAAAGCCTCTTTCTCAATTCCAAGGGCCCGGGCTACATTTTCATAGTGCCGGTTCAGCCTCTCAATATAGGATCTGTCTTCAGTTCCGGAAGAACCGGGCCAATCGGTTTCCAGAAGCAGCCTCTCCCGGGGGATTTTCCGGATCAATTCAGGGAATCCGGATTGCTGCCGGTCATCTCCCGGGCCGATGGATATATACATTCCCAGGCGGATGCAGCGTTTTAATATCTCTTCAGATCCCCTGAACCCGTGAATCATAATGGGCGTGTCCGGCTTTTCACGGCTGATAAAATCAGCCAGGGCTCCCGACGCCTGGACCTGATGCAGACAAAGGCTCCTGCCGTGTTTCCGGGCCAGGTCAAAGTGAGACTTCAAGACCCTTTCCTGCTCTCTCCGGGGGAAGGTCTTGTAATAGCGTTTATCCAGGCCGCACTCGCCAATTCCGGCTCCGGGATGCTTTCTCAGAATCATATCCAGTTTTTCAAGATCCTTTTCCCAGCCTGGAGTCAGGTATTCCGGGAGGATTCCCAGGAAGGGTTTGATCCGGGTGTCCCGGAGCAAGACCTGCCAGTCAGACCTTGAGGCGGCGCAGGACAGATACAGCCCCCCCTCGGGGAGATCTGCAAAGGGTGCATGACTGCTGTGAAGATGGGCATCGCAGAGCATGATCAGCCCAGGAATTCCTGATAGATGAGTTTTGTTATGGTCAAAGCCACCATGCTGAGAAAGAAGATTCTGATGAATTTCGTTCCCTTGTTAATCACCATATGGCTGCCCAGCCAGGCTCCTCCAATCTGGCCCGAGGCCATGATCAGTCCAGGCAGAAAGAGGACATTGCCTCCCAGGATAAACAGAGTCAAAGAGACAATATTGCTCGTAAAATTCATAATTTTGGTGTTGGCTGTGGCAGACTTCAGGTTAAAACCCATCAGGCTTACCAGAGCGATGGTCCAGAAGGAACCTGTACCTGGACCAAAAAAGCCATCATAAAATCCCAGGGTCAGACCGGCGGTGGTATAAAAAACGCCGGCTTTGACCCGGGCGTGTCTGTCTGTCTTTCCCAGTTCGGGAGAGAATAAAGTATAGAAGAACACCCCCAGAAGGATAAAGGGGATGACTTTTTTGAGGGAATCCGCCGGGATAATCTGTATCAGACTGGTTCCTGTCAGAGCACCGATAAAGGTGAAAAAGACTCCCCTTATCAACTGGTCTTTGACTACCAGTCCTGAGCCGGCGTAGCGGATGGCCGCTGTACTGGAGCCGAAACTGGATTGGAGTTTATTGGTTCCCAGGGCAAGATGAGGAGGAATCCCGACGGCCAGAAGGGCTGGCAGGGTTATCAACCCTCCGCCCCCGGCGATTGAATCAACAAAGCCCGCTGTAATGGCTACAAAAAAGAGTATAAGTAGTTTCATCAGAGACGGTTCAAACATCATGAGTCAACAATATCCCAGTGAAGAAATGATGTATAGATATCTGGTGAATCAGGCCGAAAATCGGTGAGGAAGCCCATCCTGTTGACAATAGGCTTGTCCTTCAGCCTGAAAAATGGAGAATAAGGAAAGAAACAGAAATTGGCACGCTTATTGTTTTACTACTTGTGAGAATGAATGTGAGGTGAAGAAATGATTGAATTGATGTTGTTAGCCTTTATAATAATATTTTCAGGAATCTTTGTTTTAAAGTTTCTGTTTTTTGTACTGGCCCTCTTGTTTTCCGGAGTCGGATTTTTCCTGAAGCTGGTACTGACTCTTGTGTTTTGTGTGTTGATTTTCCCCCTCGGACTGGCCCTGTTGGGGGTCCTTTTTTCAGGGGGAGGGCTGGTTTTCCTTTTGATTATTATGGGTCTGGGAGCCCTGATCAGTGAAAAAAAGGAACCTACTAAGTAAAATTATCAGGAGATTCACCCTTGTATACCGCGACCATCGTTTACGAGTTCAAAGAAGATCAATATGAAGAGGCCTGCACCCTCTGGGAAGAGCATGTCCTTCTCATTGCAAAAAAGCAGCCAGGTTTTGTCAGAATGCAGTTTTTGACAGCCCCGCCCAGGGCCATGGCCATCGGAACCAAGGAAGATGCCTCCTATGCCCAGGCCTTTATGAAGACGGGTGTATTCAAATACCTCCTTGAAATGCTGAAGCCCATGCTCGATGGAGAACCCCGGCCACAGGTCTGGGATCAGAAGTACTACAGCGAATGAATGCCGCGAATCAACTTGACCAATTGTAAGAATCCTTTATCATAAGAAAATGACTTTTTTATGGTATGACCTGGAAACTTTCGGAAAGAATCCGCGCTGGGACCGTGTCGCCCAGTTTGCGGCGGTTCGCACAAATGAACAATTTGAAACAATTGAAGACCCGGTCGTCCTCTACTGCCGGATCACGCCGGATTATATTCCCGATCCCTATGCCTGCCTCATCACCGGGATTACTCCTCAGGAGTCTCTGGAAAAGGGCCTCAGGGAGTATGATTTTATAAAGGCCATCGATAAAGAGTTTTCCCGCCCCGGGACCTGTGTGGCTGGTTACAATAACATTCGCTTCGATGATGAGTTTATCCGCAACCTGTACTACCGGAATTTCATGGACCCTTACCGCAGAGAGTGGGCCGACGGCAACAGCCGCTGGGATCTGCTGGACCTGGTCCGGGCGACCCATGATCTCCGCCCCGAAGGGATCAACTGGCCCCTGCATGAGGATGGCCGCCCCTTGTTTAAACTGGAAAAACTTTCTGAAGCCAATAATATCAGCCATGAACACGCTCATGATGCACTTTCCGATGTGTATGCCACCATCGGAATGGCACAGCTGATTGCGGCAAAACAGCCCCGCCTCTACAGCTATTTTTTTGAACACAGGCAGAAAGAGGATCTGAAAGAGATTATCAACCTGGAGTCCAGGGAGCCCCTGGTTCATACCTCGGGAATGCTGACCGGTTTGACGGGCTGCACCACCCTGATGGCTCCTCTGGTGGTGGATCCCCTGATCCGGAATTCCATTCACTGTTTTGATCTCCGTTATGATCCGGCACCATTGATGGAGCTTTCCGTTGAGGAGATCCGGCGTAGAGTGTTCACTCCCCGGAAAGAACTGGTCGATGAAGGGCTGGAGCGGATACCTCTGAAAGACATCAATATAGGAAAGTGCCCCATCGTCGCCCCTCTCAATACACTGGATGACGAGGCGGCTCTCCGTCTGGGTATCGATAAATCCCAGTGCCTGGAGCACAGCCGTATTCTTCAGTCAGATCCGGGACTACTGCAGAAAATACGGGAAGTCTTTAACCAGGATAAGTCTAAGTACTACAGCATAGAGGATGATCCGGATCTGCAGATCTATTCGGGAGGCTTCTTTCGGAATGATGACAGAGTCCGGATGAAAATCATCCATCAGACCGAGCCGGAAGAGCTGAAAACTCTGACTCTGAATTTCTTTGATCCCCGTATTCCCGAGATGCTCCGCCGATTCATCGGCCGGAATTTTCCTTCCACTCTGGATGAACAGGAAATGGCCTCCTGGAAAAGTGCCTGTGCCGGGCGCATTCTTTTTCCCAAGGCACGGGGTGCCCTGGATCATGGCGGGTTTTTAAAAGTTCTTGAAAATCTCAAATACTCAACAGATGTCTCGCCTCCTCAGAAGCTGGTGGTCAAGGAACTGGAAAAGTATGAAGAAATACTGAAAGATCAGGTCCTGAGGTACGCTCCGTCCGATTGAGGGGCGGTCTTTTTTGATTTCATTTCCCCTGTCTTTTCCTTATAGTTCTATATGAGTCCCGTTTACTAGAGCTAAAGCCACCTCCTACGGGGGTGGTAACGGTTTTGGGCTTTGCCTCAAGGCATTTTCCTTGATATTTTGTGGCTTTGGCAATACTGTAAGCCCCTTTCAGGGGTGCCGCTTCCCAAACTACATGCTCCGCATGTAGTTGTTGATTGATCACAGCTGTTTCCCGAAGGGAGATCGGTGGTATTCGTGTAAATATGACAAAAATACAGATAATAATTGATCCAGGGAACTAAGTGTTTTATATTTGGATCATTGAGGAGAAATCCATGAAATTTAAGGGAATTCTGATCCTAATGATCATTATTATATTGGCATCCTGTGGTTCCGGCAAAGAGGATTCAGTGACTGCTGCTTCAAGCTGGGATGTCGCAGATAAAGAGGCCCTGGCTGTGTTTACCGAGGCCGTGAGGGAGGAGCCTTTCGTTCTGGCCATCGAAGCCTCAGGCATCCTGGAAGGTATCAGAGAGGCCGATGTGATCAGCGAAACGACAGGGCTGATCCGTTCTGTTTCCTTTGAAATCGGGGATTATGTGAATCAGGGAGATGTTCTGCTGACTGTGGAGGATCGGCTGCCCGAAATCAATTTCAATTATGCCCAGCAGGACCTGAAAACGGCGGAGCTTGAGTTTGATGCTCTCAGGAAATCCTATGACACAGGAGGAACTTCCCGTGTCGTTTATAATCAGGGCCTCACCAGGATGGAGTCGGCCAGGCTGCGGATGGAGCAAGCCAGGGATAGCCTGGAGAATACCATGGTCCGGGCTCCCTTAAGCGGGTATATCAGTAACAGAGACAGCATTATCAGCGTAGGGAGCTATATTCAGATGGGTCTTGCCGTAACACATATTGTGGATAACTCCTCTTTTAAAGTCAATCTGAGTGTGGGAGAAGATGAGATTCCCCTGATTCAGTCCGGTTCAGAGGCCCAGGTCATCGTAAACCCTCTTCCTGAATACAGCATTAAGGCTGTTGTCAGGGCTGTCTCTCCAGGGAGTCGCCGTGCAGGGGGTGGCTTCCCGGTCATTGTCACCTGGGTAAACAGTTATGGGGTTTCTTTAAAATCCGGAATGTCAGCCCTGGTCAAAATCAATCCCACTAATCAGGCCCGCAATGAATTGATCATTCCGGCTTCCGCCGTTGTGTACCGCAATGGTCTGCCCTATGTCTTCCGCATCAGGGATGATGCAGCCGAGGCTGTGGAGGTTGTTATTCTCCGGTCCCTGGGCGACCGCATGACCGTCAGGGATGGTTTGATTCCCGGGGAACCCCTCATTGTCAGCGGCTTGAACTCTCTGATTCCCGGAGATCCTGTGATGGCAACTCCACTGCTACCGGAGATTTCTGAATGAACATCGGTCAGTTTTCGGTTAAAAACCCTGTGTTCGTCAATATTCTCATGGTCACCCTCCTTGTTCTGGGAGGGCTCAGTCTCTCCCGTATGCCCCGGGAACAGTTTGCGGAGGTCCCTTTCTACTGGGTGACGATCCTGGTGCCCTATCCGGGAGTGGCCGCGGAAGATGTGGAAAAACTAATTACCATTCCCATCGAGAACGAGATGCAGGGTCTTGATAATCTGGATCAGATACAGTCTCTCACCACAGAGGGGGTCACTTCGGTCCGGGTCGCCTTTGACAGCGGAATCTCATCGGATGAATTTGACAAGCTTTTTCAGGATGTCCGCACCCGGTTTAGTAAGGTCTCCCTCCCCGAAGGAACCCTGGACAGCCTTGTCGATGATTTCTCTTCGAATGACTTTCTTCCTGTTGTGGAAGTGGTCCTTTCAGGCAGGGGCAGTTATACCTCCATGATCAATGAAGCGGAACGCCTTTATGAGCAGTTAATCCGTATTTCCGATGTCTCTTCTGTGGACCTTATCGGGGCACGGGACAGGCAAATCTTTATTGAGGTGAACAGGACCCGTCTGGAAGCTCTGGGTCTTTCGGTGAATGAGGTGGTTCAGTCCCTTCAGGGTCAAAACAGTAATATCCCCGGAGGAACTCTGAACACGGGGAAGCGTCAGTATCTGGTCAGAACCATGGGAGAAGTTAAATCTGTTGATGAACTTGACTCTATCATCGTCCGTCAGATTCCCGGAGAAGAGGGTTTTCTCAGCATTGCCGATGTGGCCTCCATCCTGGATGGCTATGATCCCCGGGGTGTCAGGTCCCGGTTCAATGGCGATACCGCGGTGACTCTGCGGATAGCCAAAATTCCCGGCGGAAATTCCCTGAAGATCGTGGAAAAGACCAGGGCCCTTCTGGAGGACTGGGAACCGACTCTCCCCGAAGGCATCTCTTTGAATGTGCAGAACGACTCTACAATCCAGATCAGAGACAGCATCAATGTGCTCGTCAATAACGCCCTTTTCGGACTGTTTCTTCTGGTTATTCTGCTTTTTGCCTTTGTGGGACTCAGGAATGCCCTGATGACGGCCTTGGGTATTCCCGTCACCTTCGCAGTGACATTTTTGATATTGGATATGACAGGTGAGACTTTTAACAGCAATACTCTTTTTGCGCTGGTTCTGGTCCTGGGGCTCATTGTGGACCATGCCATTGTGATCATCGAGAACAGCTTCCGCCTGGAACAGAGTGGCCTTGAACGGCATCAGGCGGCCATTCAGGGGACCAACCAGGTTGTGATGCCAGTCTTTGCTGCGACGGCGACAACTGTGGCCGCCTTTATACCCCTCATGCTGCTGCCGGGAACAATCGGCAAATTCCTCCGGATCATTCCTCTCACAGTCTCCATCGCCCTGATTGTCTCTACTCTGGAAGCCGTATTTTTTCTCCCCTCCCATTATGCCGACTGGTGGGGCGGCAGGAAAAAGGCCCGGACCGAAGAGCGGTATTTCAAATATGTGAAACAGGGATTTTCCAGACTTCTCAAGTGGCTTTATAATAGACGGAAACGTGTTGTTTTACTGGTCATTCTTTTCATGATCGCCTCATTTTCTCTGTCTCCCTTTTTGGCTCAGGACCTGTTCAGTGCAGAGGACTTTACTCTCTTTTACATTGATCTGGATCTCCCTTCCGGATCGAACCTGGACAGTACAGAAAACCTGATCAGCCGTTTTGAAGAGAGGCTTGTTCCCCTGGTGGGGAACGGTGAAATCGCCGGAATTAATAGCTATGTCGGTTTTCGGGGAGAGAGCGGGGGAAATACGGTGCAGGGAAACCTGGGACAGATTGTTGTAGACCTAACTGAAAAGGGAGAAGGCCGTCAAAGGAGCATCATTGCCATCATGAATGAGGCTAAAGACCTGACCTCGGATATTCCCGGGGCCGATCAGGTTCTCTTCCGCAGAGCCACAAACGGTCCGCCCACCAGCTCTGCCGTCTCCTTCCGTCTCTTTGGTAATTCCTATGAAGACCTGACTCGGGTCAGCTCTGTCCTTGCCGAATCCCTGTCGGAATATCCCGAACTGTATAATGTCAAGGACAATTACGAACCGGGAACTCCCGAGCTGCGGGTCATCGTCGATGGAGCCAGGGCCGCCCGGTACGGATTGAATGCGGTCTATATCGGACAGTTCCTGAGAGCCTCTCTGGACGGCGTCAAGGCCAGTACTTTCTTTCAGAACAACGAAGAAGTGGATATCATTATCGGGTTTTCCTCGTCGGGAACACTGAAGGCGGAGGAGCTCTCCCAGTTGAAGATCATTGCCCCCTCGGGACAGCAGATTCCCCTGTCTTCTCTGAAGAGGCTGGAGCAGGGGAGTGCCCTGGCCTCGATCAGACGTCTGGACGGAAAAAGGGAGATCACCATCACCGCCGATGCTTATGATAAGAGCAATCTCAGGGATATCAACGGCCGGATAAAATCTCTTTATGAGGAGGAGTTTCAACAGCGCTATCCCGATATGAGTCTCAGTGTAGGAGGAGCGTTTTCCGACCTGGATGACCTGCTTATACAGATTGCCCAGATATTCCTTCTGGGGATTTTTCTGATCTATCTGATTCTGGGGGCCCAGTTTAATTCCTACTCTCAGCCTTTTCTGATCCTTATGACCATACCCTTCGCTTTTGTGGGAGTAGTCCTGTATCTGTTTTTATCGGGAACGCCTTTCTCTACGACGGTCCTGTATTCAGCGGTAGCCCTGGCGGGGATTGCCGTCAATGACTCAATTGTCCTTATCAGCTTTATCAATGAGCTTAGAAAGGATGGGCTTCCCCTGGCGGACGCCGTGTTCTCTGCTACAGAAACAAGGCTCCGTCCCATACTGCTGACAACCCTGACTACTATTGCCGGATTACTGCCTACGGCCTTGGGGCTGGGAGGTGAATCCGTGGTTTGGGGACCGATGGCGAGCACTATCATCTTCGGACTGATCTTCTCGACCCTGACTGCTTTGATTTTGATTCCCTGTTTCTATGGGATACTCTACGATAAAGGAAAGAAGAATAAGATTCTGAAGGACTAAAGATTTATGATTCATTCATACTCTCTTCATAAGAAAGCTGTACTATACTGACATTATGAAGACAATACTTGTTGCTGAAGACGAAGCAGGCATCAATGAAATGATCTGCGATTACCTGGATGCCCTGGGGTTTAAAACCATTTCTGCGACGGATGGAATCGAAGCCCTCAAAATATACAGAAAAGAGAAACTGGACCTGGTTCTTCTGGACATCATGATGCCCCGTCTGGACGGAACGGAAGTTTTGCGGGAGATCAGAAAAGAATCGGAGATCCCTATCCTGATGGTTACAGCCCGCAGTGGAGAAGGAGATACGGTTCTCGGTCTGGAGCTGGGTGCGGATGACTATATTGCCAAGCCTTTCAGCATGAAAGAGCTGGCAGCCCGGATCAGAACAGTCCTCCGCCGCAGTACGCCTCTTTCTGCTCCTGCACCGGAGGAGGATAATCCTGGACTGGTGCAGGCTGAGCTGCATATGGACAGGATCAAGCGAACCGTATCGATCCGGGGAAAGTCGGTCGAACTCACAGCCGCCCAGTTCAATATTCTGGAAAAGTTAATGAAGTCTCCCGGGCGTGTTTTTTCACGGATGGATCTTCTTCAGGCTTTTCAGGAAGACCCCTACGAGGGCTATGAGCGCTCCATTGACGTACATATAAAAAATATCCGGAAACTCCTGGAAGAAGATCCAGGTCATCCGGAATACATCCTTACCGTATGGGGAGTGGGGTACAAAATGCAGGATTCTCAGTGAAGATCTCTCTCAGCACCCGTCTTATCTCCATCATGGTCCTTTCCATTCTTCTCAGTTCACTCATCACCATCTTTCTGGTGAGTTCTTTTACCATGAAGAAGGTCCAGGGTTATTCGAATCAGAGGGACAGGGACATCGCACTGACCATGGCCGAGGCTCTGAGCCGTGCAGCCGATGACGAGCAGTTGGAAATGGCCATTCGCTCTCTGGGAAATCAGAGGAGCAGGACCGGCCATGAGATGATGGGACCTATGATGGATCAAATGCAGCCTGGCCAGGGAGGCCGGCGCCGCGAAAGAGCCATGACTGCCCCGGTTCTGATGTTTTCTGCGGGAGACGAAGTCATCCCCCTGCTGATTGTCGATACGGAGGGACAGATTTTACAGGGGCAGTCCCCTGATTTACAGGGAATCCCTCATACATCCCTCCCAAAGGAGAGGCTGGAACTGGGAGCCCCCTTTTACTCTCAGGGCAATCTGGCCGGATATGTCCTGACTGGCAGACAGGCCGGGATAGGAGACGAGGAAGTCCAGTATTTTCGTTCCATTTTTCGGGGTATCCTGATCTATCCTTCCTTTGCCGCCCTGCTGGCCTCCCTTCTGGGAGCCCTCCTGCTTGGACGGGCTCTAAAACCATTGAAAAGCCTCTACAAGGGAGTCGTCACCATCAGGAAAGGAGAATACGGCTTTCGGGTGGAACTGCCTCCCAGACGAAAGATCTTCAATAATGATGATGAACTGACCCGTCTTTCAGAAGGCTTCAATGAAATGGCTGCTACCCTGGAGGCCTCGGAAGAGTGGAAAAAACAGATTATTTCCGACACGGCTCACGAATTGAGGACCCCTGTCAGTCTTATAATGGGCAATCTGGAGATGATCATCGACGGGGTCTATCAGGCGGATAAGCCCCGCCTCAAATCCCTCTACAGGGAGAGTCAGGTCCTGGCGGAACTGATTAGAAATCTTCAGGTTCTGGCCAGCGAGGAGTCCCGCCAAAACACGATGGAAAAAGAGGATTTTTCTTTGACCCAAATGGTCCATCAAAGTTTCGATGATTTCCGGGCTTTGGCTGAAAAAGAGCATATTACCCTCCTGGATGAGGCTATTGATGATTGCTGGATCACCGGGGACAGGAGCAGGAGCAGGCAGGTTTTAAAAAACCTGATAGTCAATGCCCTCAGGTACTGCCCTCCCCATGGCATCATAACCCTGCGCTGCCGAAGAGAAGGAGAATCCATACTATTGGAAGTGGAAGATACGGGTCCCGGGATTCCCGAATCTTTGAGAAAACGGGTTTTTGACCGCTTTTTCAAGATTGATTCCTCGAGGAGTAGTGAGGGCAGTGGTCTGGGACTTTCTATCAGTAAGGTTCTCGTAGAAAATCAGGGTGGAAGCATTTGTGTACTGGAAGGTTCATCAGGGGGGGCGCTCTTTCAAATTTGCTTTCCCCAGACTTCTAATCAATGGAATAGACAGGAATTCACAGTATCAAAAGACGATTCCGAATAAATCTTGATACGATCCACACACAATCTTGACATAGAGAGATTAGAATCTGTGACATGTTGGTTTAAGTGTAGTGTTTTATAGAAACAAAAAGCCAAGCGTTGCTTGACTTTCAATGATGAGATTACTATATTTACATCAAACAGTATTCTTCAGTTGGAGTTTTCCTCCTTTTCTTCGCTGAAGAGTTATTTTGAGTACTCTATTGTTAATTGAGTTCTCCGGAAGAAGAGATTGATTACCTTTTTTTCCTTTTTGCTTTTCGGCCCCTGGAGTTTCCTCCTTTTCTTCAGGGGCCTTTTTTGCTTTTGTCATTTTCTCATCATAACGTCCATTTGTAAAGAAAAAAATACAATATCCCCATGACATTTTACCAAAATGTAGGTTTCAAGGTTTCAGGTTCCTTTATATAAACCTCCCGAAACCATGGATGATGACCCCGGGTTTATATGCGGAAGAGGGACAGAAGGCTCATGATCAATCCAATCAGACCACCAAAGACTCCTCCCCAGAGGACAAGCCAGCCCAGGTGCTTGCGAATCATCTCCTGAATGATTTCCTTCACCATCTGTGGAGTCAGTTCATCCAGTCTTTTTTGTACCACAGCTGTTACATTTTCAATAATGTCACGGGCCGCCTTTTCTGTATCCATTGACCCCGCCAGCATGTGATGAAACTCGGGAGTTGCCGTCTCGGCAATGATGATCTCCCTGGTTTTTTCCTTGAAGGGTTCTCTGAACCCTTCAAGCACCGAGGCTCCACCGAACAGTCCCAGCATGCCCCCCAGAGATGATGACAGGATAGTTTCACTCAATCCCTCAAAAATTCTGTCATAATTCACGGCTTCCGCTGCGGCTGAAAAATCGACCTTGTCAGTCAGAACACCAGTTTCTCCTTCCATAAGGCGGGACACATTCTCTGGAGTGAAGAACTGATCCATGATCAAGGTTCTGATACCCTTTTTAAAATCTTCAAAATGCAGAGGGATGACTCCCGAGCCATAGAGCCCCGGGACTCGTTCAAAAAGCATATGGATGGCCAGCCAGTTGGTGACGGCTCCCGAAAGTGCAAAAAAACCCACTGATCTGATCTGTTCCTGATACCAGGGGCTTATGGTGCTGACCCCGATGATTATCAGGGTCACCAGAGTAGTCATACTATTCATATTCATGTCTAATTTTACGTCCTTTGGAATTGATCTGTTTTATACGGATTCAGTTCCCGATGATTTTTTAGAATTCTTCTGGTATATTAGAAAGACATGTACAGAATTTCAAGATGCTTCACTTTCAGTCTTTTTTTATTCACGATCCTCCTCAGCCCTTTGCAGTCACAGGAACGGTGGCCGGGTCCAGTTTTCCTGGATGAATTTGTCTTTGACAGGATGGCCCTGTACGCCATCGGTTGGTCAGAAAAAAGCGCGTTTGCCTACGGTGTCCTGACTCCCGGTGAAAAAGGGAGTTCTTACTGGCAGTGGTTTATACTGGATCTTGTTGAGGATAAGTTCCTTTATAACAGTCCCCGTTGGACCCTCCTGGAGGGACAGTCTCCCTCGGAGCTCTGGGAGCTCCATCCCGAATGGTATTCCCAGCTCGTCCGCTTCGGCATTACCCCCATGAATGAGTTTCAGGCCGGGGGGCAGACCTTTCAGCAGGGGGGGGATTCCTATCGGATGGCCTATACTCTGGATCGTTCGGAATCCGGAACTTACCCCGAAGGTCAGACCAAAAATATAAGGATTGATCTGTTTCGTAACCATGATACCGCCAAGACCGTCTACTCCTACAGCCCTGATGGTGAAAAGGATTCAGTGGAAGACCTGATTCTTAAGGGGTATATCCTCAGTCCCTTTGAAAAAAGAACCGCCCTTGTTTCTCTGGAAAAGACGGTCTCACCCGGAGACAAGGCAGAATGGAAATACCGGATTATCGGCGCTCATCTGACCATCGGATTTTCACAGGTCCGCCAGAGCGGCAGCAGTCTCTCCGAGGCGGTCCTGAACGGTCAGTATTATGTGAGCAGAATGCTTTTGTCCGAAGGAGCCGATCTCAATGCCGTTGATTCCCGGGGGTATTCGGCAATGCTTATCGCCGCGAGGTTACAGCACTGGTCCATCCTGACCCTGCTGGTTGAATCTGGTGCCACCGTTTCGACTCTGGATGACAGAGGACGATCGGCTCTCCACTATGCCGCCGAAGGAGTGGATGCCGAACTGGTCAGGCTTCTGCTTAAAGCGGGGGGCGATCCCGATTTGAAAGACCGGAAGGGCCAGAGTCCCCGGCTCCTTGCCGGGCTGAAGGGAGATCCAGCGGTCATGTCCGCTTTTCAGTAGATTATTTATGATAGGGTTCGTTTCTGTTGATGCGATAGGCCCTGTAGATCTGTTCCAGAAGGATCACCCTCATCATCTGATGGGGATAAGTCAGTTTCGAGAATGACAGGGACAGGCTGCTTTGGCGGCAGAGTTCTTCCGAGAGTCCCAGGGAACCACCGATCACAAAGACAAGATGAGAGTGTCCCTGATGGGGAATCTTGTCTAACCAGCGGGCAAAACTTTCTGAATCCTGCTCCTTCCCCTGTATTTCGAGAGTGACAAGAAGAGAATCTACTGGTATCTTTATATGAATCCTTTCGGCTTCTTTCCGGCGAATTCTGTTTTTCTCTTCTTCACTGGCGTTATCCGGACATTTTTCATCGGTCACTTCGATTATCTTGAGATTGCAGTAGCGGGTCAGTCTCTTCTGATATTCATCTACGGCGGCTTTCCAGTATTTTTCCTTCAGTTTTCCCACTGTGATGATGGTGATTTTCACAATTGATCCTGTAACATGGCTTATGATATCAGGAATATGAAAAAAGATTTGAAGAAATGTTTTTTTTGAAAGAATTTGGGTTAATATACATATAATGGATAAAAAAGTACTATATTAATGCGATATCAGCTTATTGACTAATCAGCAATAAGTGTTGATTCTACGCTTTTTTTTATATGACTCAGCAAAGGGAGGATTGAGCCGTGGATTTTAAGAATACTAACCTGGTAAATTCGGATTCCACCTGGGAATCCCTTGTCTGCGAAGTACTGAAGGGGATGCCGGGTATTGAAGATAATAAAGATTTTATTCTCAAACACAGGCTCTGCCGGCTTATTGGCATGCTGCCTTTCATTGCAGGGACGGATAATCCCTTCAGAGATGGTTATACAAACTTGTCTCTTTTTCTTTTGAGTAAATTCAATCCCGTGACTGATGTCTATAGTCACCAGCATCAGGATGACTCGGATATCATGCATACACTCATTCCCTACTGTCATTTCTCAGGAGGAGATGAGAAACTCCTCTCCAGGGGAATGCACCTAGTCGCCATGGTCCTTCTGATGGATTATAAGATAAACAGGGACCGTGATCTGGATCAGAATCGATACAATCCCCTGAATTCGGGGAAATGGAATTATGAGGATGTCATGGACACTCTCGGACTCTGTGTTCGTGATATTTCCTGCCCCCTGATGGATAATATACTTTCGGTAGAATATATACCTTTTACCCCCTGGGCTCTGGGAGCCTGATCTTTCACCGGGATTAAGTTTCAGTCTCATCTCAATCAAATCCCTCCTCTGTGGGTGATCTCATCATCTGGACATTTCAAGTGTATCCATGATTTTATAATAAGAAAAAAATGAACTGATCCGGATCGGGGAGAAGAATAGAATTGTTTTCACCAGGCTTGATAGCGGGCAGGATTCTTCAGGGGGGATGATAGAGTGATTGAAACGAGGAATAAAGTAGAAGCATTTTTGAAGAAATACGGGATGCTTTCTGCGGGAGTGGATCTGAAGGAAGGAGTCAGTCTTTTTCTGGATGAAATGGAACGTGGACTTTCCGGAGAGAGCTCTATAGCCATGATTCCCACTTTTATTGAGACCGCAAATCCTGTCATCACAGATAAAAAAGTTGTGGTCATTGATGCGGGAGGCACAAATCTGAGGACAGGGTTGGTTTCTTTTGATAAAAACTATAAACCCGTCATTGAAAACTTCAAAAAATATCCTATGCCCGGTACCCGCGGTGCCGTCAGCAAAGATGAGTTTTTTAGTACACTGGCAGGGTATATCATCGATCTGGTTCCCCAGGGTGAAAAAATCGGATTCTGTTTTTCCTATCCTACCGAGATGTATCCCAATAAGGACGGCCGTCTGATTAAATTCAGCAAGGAAGTAGACTGCCCCGAAGTCCATGGTGAAATGATCGGAGAGAATCTTCTGGCATCCCTGAAGAAAATGGGATTTACGGATAAACGGGATGTTGTTATCCTCAATGATACGGTCGCCACTCTTCTGACTGGAATGATTTCCTTTCCCCAGCAGGTTTTCAGCGGGTTCATTGGTTATATTTTCGGCACAGGAATCAACGGCTGTTACAGCGAGTCCAATCGGAATATTCTTAAGCTCCGCGGACTGGAGGCTTCCCACACTCAGATCATCAACACCGAATGCGGTTCATTCGGGAAACCGCCTCAGGGGTTGATCGATAAGGAACTGGATGCTAAAACCAGTGACCCCGGCCATTATCGCCTTGAAAAGATGGTTTCCGGGGGATATTTTGGTCTTGTTGTTACCAGGACCCTTGAAAAAGCACTGACTGAAGACCTATTTTCAAAAGAGGCACAGACCCTTCTGGGAGATCTGGGAAGACTGAGTACCAAGGATGTGGATGATTACCTCCATAACCCTCATAATAAGAGCAATGTTCTTGTCAAAGCTCTGAAGAATCAGGAACTCTCTGACAGGGAAGCCCTGTTTTATCTGATCAATGATCTGCTGGACCGGGCTGCAAAACTGGCATCCTGCGCCCTGGCGGGAATCGTACTGAAATCCGGAAAGGGTACATCCCCTCTGGAGCCCTTGTGCCTCACCGTAGATGGGACCACCTTTTACTGTTCCTATGAGTTTAAAACCCGGGTGGAACAGTATTTGCGGGAGATCCTTCAGGGAGAGAATCAGAGATATTACGAAATAGTCCGTGTTGAGGATGCTCCCCTTCTGGGGGCCGCAATTGCGGCCCTGACAAACTGATTCATTCTTGAATTATCCTGGTAAATCTCTCTAAAAAGTCTGATAATTTGATTTATATGATTTTTCATAGGAGTCTGATTTGCCAGAGTATGGGTCTTGGGCAGGAAAAAAAATAATAATCGCTGATGATGAGGAATTTATCCGCCGTCATCTGATGAAACGTCTCAGCAGTCTGGGCCTTATCGTCCTGGAAGCTGCCACGGGACGCCAGGTTCTTGAGCTTTTAATCAATACTCCCGATCTTATTCTCATGGATGTGAGAATGCCGGAAATTGACGGATATGAAACCACAAGGCAGATCAAAACTAATTTGAGTACCTCGGATATTCCGGTGATCCTCCTCAGCGCATTATCCGGATGGGATGACATTGAGTACGGTTTCAGAGTTGGAGCCGATGAGTTCCTATGCAAACCGGTTACCTAATCTGTCATTTTGGAATCCATTTCAAAGAAGCTTTCGTCCCTTCAGATCTCCTGAAAATGCTCCTCCCTTTTATCCATCCTGGTGTATAATGATTCCGAGGAATAATCCGTATGAACAATGAACCCTTAGCAGAGCTGGAACGCAGACGTCTACAGAGGCAGATGTTTGCTCTGGAAGATGAAAAAGAAGCCGTCGAAGCCCGGTACAAGTATCTTCTGCAGCAGGCCCGGGTCGGCCTTTTCTCACTGAATGCCAAGGATTGCCGGTTGAAGGATGCCAACTCAGAGATGATTTCTATGTTTCTTTGTTCAGATCTGGAGGATCTCAAGCAGCATTTGACTCCCCTGTCGGCAGGGGATATTCATTTCATCGATCCCCGCCATTTTGCCAACTTGAAAGCCACGGAAGCAGTCTCATTTTCACTACATTCCTTCAGGAAAAACGGGGACTCCTTCTGGGCCAGGATTATCCTGCAGGCCCTGGAGAAAAATGAGATTCTGGAAGGAATCATTACGGATATCTCCGATCAGGTCAAAGCGGATGTGGAGCTTCGGAAAGCCATCGTTCAGGCAGAACAGGCCCGGAAGGAGGCGGAGGAAGCCAATAATGCAAAGAGCCGCTTTCTGGCTAATATTTCTCACGAGATCCGGACTCCTTTGAACGGGATTATCGGATTTACTGAGATCATCATGGCTTCCATCGCTTCTCTTGAAGGACAGCTCTACGCCGGGAAGATTCTGGATGAGTCGGACAACCTTATGACCCTGATAAATCAGCTTTTAGATATCTCCAAGATTGAAGCACAACAGCTGGAACTGAATAACAGTGTTTTTAATTTGAGGACCCTTCTGGAGGAAACCATCAGTTTTATCAGGCTCCGAGCCAGAAACAAGGGTTTGACCCTGGCTGTGGAATACGATGAGTCCATACCAGACTGCATCTGGAGTGATTCCTACCGATTGAGGCAGATCCTTTTAAATCTCCTTTCCAATGCGGTGAAATTTACCTCCCGGGGGGGGGTTGAGATGAAAGCCATTCTTCAGGAGCAGGAAGGAGATGAGCTGGTCCTCCGTTTTGAGGTTCATGATACGGGGATCGGAATACCTCAAGATATGCATTTAAAGGTTTTTGACAGCTTTGTTCAGGCCGACAGCTCCATTTCCAGGCATTACGGAGGCACGGGTCTTGGGATTTCAATCTCAAGGGAAATCGTCAACATCATGAATGGTAAAATCTGGTTCGATAGTGTCGAGGGGGAGGGATCAACCTTCTTTTTTACCATTCCCTGCCAGGAAGCCGACCCTATGAATCCCGG
Source organism: Oceanispirochaeta sp. (assembly GCF_027859075.1). Classification (NCBI taxonomy): domain Bacteria; kingdom Pseudomonadati; phylum Spirochaetota; class Spirochaetia; order Spirochaetales; family Spirochaetaceae; genus Oceanispirochaeta; species Oceanispirochaeta sp. The sequence goes on from NZ_JAQIBL010000297.1 coordinate 26,094, forward strand.
AGCACCCCGGCTCCGCAGGAGTGCTCCCTTCATAAAGACCTCTTTGGTAGGGCTGAGGGTTCTGGTTGTAGAGGATTACCCTACAAACCGCGAGATTGCACAACATCATCTTCAATCGGCAGGTTGTGATGTGGATATGGCTGCCAATGGGATCAGCGCTCTGTCTAAAGTGCAGGATAGGGATTACGATATCATCCTGATGGACGTTCATATGCCCGAAATGGATGGTATGGAAGCAACACGGAAAATCAGAAGTTTCCCCCGGTATAAAATGGTTCCCATCCTCGGCATGACAGCCAATGTACTGCCCGCTAATCTGCAAGACTGTAGAAGATCCGGAATGAATGACATCCTGACCAAACCTCTCAGGAAAAAAGAAATGCTTGAGTCTCTGGAGATCTGGTATACTCTCGGGGATACAAAAACCCTGCCATCAGTCAATAAACCCGGTAGTCCACTGGAGCCTCAGGATGATCTGGATGACCTTCCCTTCGATTATGCGGGATTTTTGGAACAGATGGAGGGGGATGCCGGGGCTGCCCGGGATATCATTTTGGGTTTTATGGATAATCTTATCAAACAGATGGATGTCATTGCCGAATCAATCGAAAGAGATGACCTGATTCTGATTCATCGGGAAGCTCACTCCATTAAGGGAGGTGCCCTGAATCTGGGAGCATCTGAACTGGCATCCTGGGCCATGGCTCTTGAGAAAGCCGGGGCAGAAAAATATACCGAAATCATTCCCCATCTTTTTCTGAATCTCAGGAACAGCGTCGCCGAAATCCTCTCCTGCCGTGACAGAATCAGTCTCATCGGTTAAGATAGGGCTATGAAAAAAGATGCTCTTGTCCTGTACAAACAGGTTCCAGCCCGAATCCGGGAAATCCTGTCTGATAAAATAGTCATCCTCCTTCCCGATGGTAAGGAAAAGAAAGTCCGCAGCAAAGATATCCACCTCCTTCATCCCGGTCCTGTGACAACCCTCCCCGATGGGGCAGTTCCGAATGGACAAGCTGAGGAAGCCTGGGAGCTGCTGCAGGGAGAATCTCCCAGCCTGCAGGATCTGGCAGAGCTTGCCTTTGGGGAGTATAATCCCCAGACGGTATGGGCTGCTTTTCTCCTTTTAAACCGAACCCCCTGGTTTCGGGGTACCCTGGATGATATCCGTGTCCAAACACCTGAAGATGTTGAAAAAATTCAGAGAGAAGAAGAAGAGAAGAAAGAAGCAGATTTGCGCTGGACTTCCTTTATTACAGCCTTGAATAAGGGAACCATTCAGGAAGAGAACCGGGGATTACTCACCGATCTGGAACAGTACTGCCTCCAGAAGAGTAAAAAATCAAGAATCCTTCAGGCTTTGGGTAAACAGCAGTCTCCTGAAAACGCACACCGCCTGCTCCTGCAGCTGGGAGTTTGGGATTTGAGGCGGAATCCATGGCCGGAACGAAATCAAATGCCTCTCAAGGCCCCTTCCTTTGCACTGGAAGCTGGCCCGGAATTGGAACGGCTGGATCTGACAACCATGGAAGCCTATGCAATAGACGATGTGGGAAATAAGGACCCTGATGATGCCCTGAGTTTTCATGATGGTAAACTCATTGTGCATATTGCGGATTCGTCCTCACTGATCCCTGCCGGTACCGAGGCAGACAAGGAAGCCCGCGGGCGGGCGGCTAATCTCTACCTTCCCGAATCGACCATCCCCATGCTTCCTCTGGAAGCAACGGAGAAGCTTGGTCTGGGTCTTCAGGAAATATCTCCTGCTCTCAGCTTTGAATACACCCTGAATGAAGAGTTTGATATTACAGACTGCCGTATCAACTTTTCAAATGTAAAAGTGACCCGTATGACTTATGGGGAAGCCGAAGAGAAGCTGGAAGAAGAGCCTTTTTGCAGTATCATGAAAGTGACAAAGCGTTTCAATAGCTGGCGGAAAGAAAATGGGGCTCTCTTTTTACAGCTCCCTGAGGTTAAAATAAGAGTGACTGAAGAGGGCTTGGGAGACATCCTTATTTCTCCTATTGAAGAGTATAAAAGTCGTGATATGGTTGCCGAGACCATGATGATGACAGGTTTTCACACGGCCCGTTTTTCCCGAGATAATGGAATCCCTATTCCCTATGTGGTTCAGCCTGCTCCGGAGGGAGATCTCCCAGAGACCTCTCCCGATGATCCGGCTTCTATGGTTCAATTGCGGAAATTCATGAAGCGCAGTCAGACCACCACTGTCGGAGGACCTCACAGCGGGATGGGCCTTCCCGTCTACACCAGAGCGACCAGTCCTTTGAGGCGTTACTCTGATCTACTGGTACAGCAGCAGCTGCGCTTGTTTAAAGCAGGGCTTCCTCTCCTGACTGAAGAGGATATTCTGGAAGGAACTGCCTCCTGTGAGTCTGTCATCGGCCGGGTTATCGGGAGTGAGCGATCCTCCAATCTGCACTGGAAGCTGGTCTATCTGGCAGAAAATCCCGACTGGGAAGGTGAGGGCATCATTGTGGGCCGTTCGGATAAACAGATGATTCTGCAAATCCCTTCTCTGGCACTGGAAACCAGGATAGCCTTGACTGAAAAATTGCCACTGAACAGCCGGATTACCGTTGGTCTTGAGAGGGTGGATATTCCTGTGCAGCAGGTTCAATTTAAAGTCAGGGATTGATTTGCCTGCGGGGAGAGGGTAATATGAGGATCATGAAAGCGGTTTTCTCTCTCTTTTTCTTATGCCTGATCCTCCCTCTTTCGGCGCAGGAAAAAATTTCATTCCCCGGCAACCTCAAGTATGATCCTTTCTATGCGGTACAGATGACTGATAGTGACGGGAGTCAATACACCCTTCACAATGCCTCTTGTATCAATCCCGAAGGGGAGATCAAATACTTTGCCTGGTTCCGGAGAGGTACAGATAAGGGGCTTGCTGAATATCCTCTGGACTTGTATAAGGTCCTCAGTTTTGAGCTGACCGGGAATTATGAAGTCTATCCAGACGGTTATACCCCCTGCAGGGTCACTCTTTCGTCGGGAACATCCTTCGACGGATTTCTGGATACTACAGGATACATGGGGGGGGTGGATGAAGAGTTCGGTACCTATGTCAGGATATACCTGCAGTATAACGGGATAAAGTCCATCTCCTTTCTCCATGACGGGACCTATCTCCGTTGTCCCTTCTGCGGAGCTCTTTTCTATAATCAGACCCTGGCAGACTGTCCCTTCGATAAGACTCCCCTGATTCCACAGAATCCTTAAATTTTTTCTACCTCTTCTCCATGCCAGGCATAGGAGGAAGGAACGGCCAGTTTTCTCAGGGTACAGAGCCATTTATAGCCTGAAGTTCTAGGGTTGCTGAAGAAAAAGACATAGAGTGTTTTATCATGATAAAATTCCAGTTTCTGCCTTGTCATCACATGAACGCCGTTCATCTCGGTCAAAGGTATGCGCCGGATGTCGCCTTTTTCCGGGCGGACCAGAATATGATCACTGAAAAGAGCCAGTTTCCCTTTCCGGGTCCAGGGCCTCAATGGATCCATCCTGAAACCTGTTTTTATAAGAATATCATGATCTATTATAAAGGGTCGGGACGTCTTCTCATTCCTGTAATCTCTGAGTAATTCGGGTAGAACCTGTTCCTGCCACTGGTTCCACTGCAAAACTGTTTGGAATGATTGGCCCTGCGTCTTGTAGTGAAATCTGTATTGATCATCCAGAGTCGTCTCAAAGCTGCAGCTTCTGCAGTAGAATTGATTTCCCTGAGAGTGGAGGGAGGCGATACTGCGGCAGGAGGGACAGATAAAGAGCAGGGCTTCCAGATATTCCGCCCTGCTGGTGGACTTATACCTCCAGTTTCTACCGGGAATTGTCAGATCCATGTCTTTATAGCTGATGATGCTGGTCAGTTTTTCGAAAATCTCATCACTGTCGAGTTTTTTGACATCTCTGCCATCGGCAAACAGGGGATGAATGGTCAGCTCCATGGGACCCTTCCGCCTGGATTTTCCCCAGCGGGGAAAAACGCCGCTCCCTCCGGAGAACAAGGGAACATACACCGGGATTTTAAGTAGTTTTATGAGCTTGGCTGTGGAATAGAACAGAGGCATTCCTCCGCCATCCCAGCTCAATTGTCCTTCCGGAAATACGCAGATGACTCGACCTTTTCCTTTTAGATCCATCATATGCCTGATGGCTCCCAGGTCGCTTTTAGCCTTAGCCTTGGGGAAGACTCCGATGAGGGAGAAGAAGAATCCAATCACAGGGTTTCTGAAATGGGATTCAGAAGCCATACTATTTAAAGGAAGGGGGAAAATGAGGCTCAGGATGACAGCATCCCACTTCATAATATGATTGGGAAGAAGCAGATAAGGGGCTTTCATGGTTTTAAGAATTTCAGGGTTGGTTATCTTGACGGGATAAAAAAAAAGGAACCAGGGGCGTACCACTGTTTTTATAAAAAAATACAAACCCCTTTTGAACAATTTTATACGAGTCACTCTTGTCCTCTCTTTTTAAACCCGGGATTATCATTTCAGGTTCTATTTTTAAATACATAGGGAGAAAGCCCGGAGTTCCCCTAAAATTCAAAGTCTTCCGGGAGGGGATTGTAATGCATATCCACATCATCAATCGTCCATTCTTCGGGCAGGGAGAAAATGGATTTTATATCTGAACATTCCCTTTCGGTGAAATCATCTCCATGATAAATCACAAATTTTTTCTTTCTGAAGAGATACACAACCCTGCCCCGGGGAATCATGTCATATTCAGAGCGGTAGCTGGGAGGCAGCTTGTCGAGAATCCCCCTTTTCTGCATGAGAAACCAGGCCGCATAATGGCCCACTTTATAATCGACGCTGATGGATGTACTCATTCCCCGGGTGACAAGGGATGATTCGGCATGAAAAAGTGAATTCTGGTAACTCCAAAAAATGCCAACACAGGGTTCGGGATCAAGGGGTAAAAAGGGAAACTCACTCACGGAATCAGGTCCTCCTCCTGACGGGTAATATCCGGTAGTTTCATCCTGACGGCATTGAAAAAGGCGGCGTTCCTGTCGCTCAGAATGAATCCTTTTTTCCATTCTTCGTAAACCTTCCGGGATGCGTCATCCAGTATTCTGTCCTCCAGGGACGCTGTGTCTGAAGGGATTTGTCTGTGCTCTGACGAAAGCAGGTTGTACTGCACTCCCGGTAGTTTCAGGAAATCCAGCAGGGCACCCTCAGGTATATTTCGGCCTGTGGTTTTCAGTATCAAAGGGAAAATCCTGGCGGGCAGGGGCCTTTCCATTCCCTCCAGTTGAGGGAGAGCTAAGGTCCGGCCCGACTGAAGAGGGAAGGATCTGGCAGGGAAAAAAGCAATATTCCGGTTCCGGTATGTCTCACTCAGGAAACAGTCATCCTGCTCCATAAATCTGTGGTTTAGAATCTGATCCAGATAAAGGCGGGCGGCCTTTTTAAGGCTTTCCTTATCCGTCAGAAGACCGGGATCAAAGGGGGATGTCCTCTCAGAGAGGGAAGCCAGGATGCTCATGAAGAGATCTGGATGGATTCTATACCCTGAAGGGAGCACAAGTGTTTCTGTCTTCTCTATCATTCCGGGGACGAGGGTGCTCTGAAGTGCATAAGCACATGTTTTCTCCTCATCTAAGACTTCATCCGGGGGCTGAAATATAAGGATGAAGTCGGGAATCAGGTCGCCCGTCATCTCTCGATGGATTAATTCTGTTGAAATATTCTGTACTTCTCTGTATTCCACATCCACTTTGTGCAGGCTGCTCCAGACGGCGATCTGTTTATCCAGAGCCGCAAGACCGGGCTCAGCCCAGAGAATCAGGTCCTTACGCGGAAAGGCAGTCCCGTAGATTTCTATCCTGGTGGGGTTGTAGTACAGGCTGTTGCTCATGGACAGCTGCCAGAACCCCTCTTCCTGGCTTTCGGCCAACACATCCGGGCTGAGAAGCTTGGCATTCCTGAGGCTGTGAATGTCTTCATTCAGCAGAATGTCCCCGCTGGGAATAATGATTCTGATCCCGTTGAGTTCCGTCATGAGGGGAAGAATTTCCGCCAGAGGTATGCCCTGCTGTTCCTTCATTCCTCTGGACAGTTCAATCTTGAGATCCCTGAGGTCGGAGGGACTATAACTATGCCAGAGGATGTCATTCAGATAAATATCCAGGGAGAACAGGAGGGGTGAGGCCAGGAGAAGGATTATAATAAGGAGGAACCGGCTCTTTTTCATTTCAGCCAAATTGTATCCTTTACCGGCAACCCTGGCAAGGTAAAATGTTAACTCCCTCTTCCTGTAGGATTATTAGTTCAAAAACAGGTCTATAGCGTGTTCCGGTTTGATTTCCCTGTTTAAAATGGCGTAGACCAGCTGAATAATGGGAAGTTTCAGATTGTACTTTTCGCCTAGAAGAACAGCATAGCGTGCGGCAATGGCTCCCTCGGGGAGGTATCCGATGCTGCCGATATGATCGATGAGATCATCAATGCCGTTATACTTTTCATGAATCCGTTTGAGAATAATATCCCTTCCGAAGCGTCTGTTTCTTCCATAGATCGAACGGCAGGTCACGTCCAGGTCGCCTACTCCGGCAATGGATGTGAATGTCTCAGGATGGGTTGATCCCAGGCTTTTACCTAAAAGCTGTATCTCATTCAGACCGGCAGCAAAAAGGAAGGACTCCGTATTGTCTCCCACGATGGCCGAGGTTTCTTTCAAGGCATCCAGAATACCGAAGGCTATGGCAATCACATTTTTCACAGCGGCGCATGTCTGGACACCCACAACATCCAGTGAAGAAAACAGCCGGGTGTTGGTCGAGCTCATCAGCTTCCTGAATATGATGGAATTACGCGGGTTTGTGGAGGCGCTGATCAGTCCGGTAATCTTACCGGCACCAATTTCTTCGGCGTGACTGGGGCCTGATATATAAACCAGATTTCCCTTGTAAAAGCCGGGCAGGTAGTTCTCCAGAGTCTCCAGAATAAACTGGGGGCCGTTTTTCCCTGGAACAAATCCCTTGGTAATGGTGGCGATCATTGTTTCCCCTTCCAGAATGTTGGGAACCGCCAGGATCTTCTTGATCGTGTCGACCAGAAAGAGGGAAGGTGTAGCCAGGAACAGGTAGTCCACCCCTGTCGCTGCTTCGACAATATCTGTTGTTGCCCTGACCGAGGGCGGAATGTTGACTCCCGGGAGGAACTCGCAGTTTTCTCTTTTCTCATTGATATCCCGGGCACCGGCTTCAGTGAAGCTCCATATGGTTGTGTCCAGATCCTTCTGACCCATGATTGTGGCAATGGCCGTTCCAAACGCGCCAGCTCCGATGATCCCGATTTTTTTGTCACTCATGATTTTCACCTCGATTTATATGTAAGAGAATAGTTAATGTCTTCTTTATGCAGAAGCAGTTTGATCAGGGGGAGAGATATCTTCATGGTCGAAGTGTTAAACATTTGTCCGCCTTTCTGTTCAATGATACGCCCTTCGACGGTGATCAGTAAATTCAAAGATGCCGAGTTGATCAGAGACCGGAGGGTTTTTTCTTCGATCCCCCGGGCATCTTCAAAAATGAAAAAGAGCATCTCTTTATATTCAGCCTCACTGATGCTGGGTTCAGGGAGGAAATACTGGAATCCCGGGTCCTGAAGCATGGGGAAGAGCTGAAAAAGCTGTTGAAAATTGTCCTTATTGATCCGGATCTTCAACTGATGAGTGTCCTGACTCAATGCCTTGTATTCCAGGACCCTGTTCTCAGCCGGCACCCCTGTTAACTTTCCCGTTGACAGGAAGAGCTCTTCAATATGATGGAAACTAAGGCTTCCTGAATATTTTCCGTCCCGGGGAGATTCGACCTTGATGTCGGTAAAGAAAGGATTCTGTTCCAGTTCCGCTTTAATGGATCCCGAGTCCAGTCTGTTTCCACCCCCCTGTCCGGAGTTGCTTAAATCCGTCAGATCCTGGAGGGTCGTAATAAAGAAGTCTTCCAGAAGGACAGAGGATTCCACATGTCCCGATCCGTCAGGGCTCAGATAGATCTGTTGATTCACGGAACAGGAGAAAAGAAAAAGTGAGACTGCTGCGCTCAACAGAAGGCTGTTCTTCATGTTCTTACCCCCAAGTAAGTATATAAGCAGGAAATGGTGGATAGGATACACCAAAGAGTAGGGAAATTAAAGAGCCACTTCTTACTGATTTTACTCCTGGAGGATACTCAGCCAGTTCTCTCCCGGAGGTCCCTTAATAAATAGGTATTTGTTCTGAAAGAATTTTCCACTATAATGAAGGAAATCTGAAAAGGGAGACCTCCCATGGATATACGAGAACTACAGCTATTCCTGAAGCTTTCCGAGAATCTTCATTATACCAAAACCAGTCATTTGATGGCGATCAGTCCTTCTGCTTTGAGCAGGACCATCCAGAGGATGGAGGATCAAATTGGGCAAAAATTGTTTTTCAGGGATAATCGGGGTGTCGTCCTCACTCCCGGGGGAATCCGGTTTTGTGAATATGCCCAGTCGGTTCTGGAAAGCTGGCAGAGTCTGCAGAATGATCTGACCGAAGAGAGCCGGGAAATTAAGGGAGACCTGGTTGTATACACTTCTGTCACAGGCTGTTATACCATCCTTCCCGAACTTCTTGAAAAGTGCCGGCAGACCTATCCCGGTATCCATATTAATCTGAAAACCGGGTCTGCCGCCGATGCGGTGGCTGTCGTATTAAGCGGTCTGGTTGATCTTTCCGTGGCGGCCGAACCTGATTCTCTTCCCGAAAATCTGGTGTTTCTGAATGTGACCAGCACCCCCCTGCAGCTTATCGCTCCTGCGAAGGAGTGTCACCTCACAGACAAGATGAATACTCCCGGTACCGCCTGGTATGATATGCCTCTTATCCTCCCCGAGAAGGGCCTGGCCCGTAAGAGGCTGGATCGCTTTTTCAAGACACGCCAGATTCAGCCTGAGATCTATGCGGAAGTGGACGGGAATGAAGCTATCATTGCCCTCGTCAGCCTGGGCTTTGGACTGGGCATCGTTCCATCATTAGTGAGAGAATTCAGTCTGATTCAGGATAAGATCCGGGTTCTGCCGGATGTTCCCGACCTGGAACCCTACCATGTGGGCATATGTGTTAATCGGCGCAAGAGTCAGACCCCCTTATTGCAGGCCTTTACTTCACTGATCACAAGCCTGGACGGAAAGGGGTCCTCTGCTCTCCCGGGACAAAAAGAATCATGATGGAAAACACAGACAGCAAAAGACTCCTGATTCTGAAAATACTCAGTGAGGATGATCAGCCCCTTTCCAGTCAGATCATCAAGGAACGCCTTCAGGAACGGGGTACAGCCCTCAGTGAAAGGACTGTCCGTTTTCATATGCTGGCACTGGACAAGGCCGGACTGACGGAATACAAGGGAAAAAAAGGCCGCTATCTGACAGCCTCCGGATATCGGGAAATTGCCCGGAACCAGGTCTATGACCGGGTGGGATTTTTATCCTCCCGCATCGATGAACTATCCTACCAGATGAATTTCAACTGGAAAAAGAGGACGGGTACGGTCCTGGTCAATGTGAGTCTTGTGCCTCTTGAAAACAGCTCTGTGGTGTACCATCTTATGGCACCGGTTTTTGAATCAGGCCTGACCATGGGGCAGAAGGTCGCTGTATTCTGTCCGGGTGAGAAAGTGGGGGATGTGGAGATTCCTGAAGGGTATTTCGGCATGGGAACGGTCTGCTCGATCACACTCAACGGTGTCTTTCTGCACAGCGGGATTCCTGTTACATCCGTCTTCGGGGGACTGCTGGAAGTGTCGGGCAGCCGTCCGGACCGCTTCGCTGCCATCATTAACTACAATGGTACAAGCCTTGATCCTTTAGAGATCTTTATCAGCAGCGGTATGACCGACTGCCGGGGTGCCGCGGAAGCGGGGCATGGTTTGATAGGAGCCAGTTTCAGGGAAATTCCCGCATCCAGTCTTGATGAGGTCACGGAAATTCATCAGCACCTGGTGGAAATGGGACTGGGAGGCATCCTGAAAGTAGGGTATTCCGGCCACTCTCTTCTTGAAATCCCTGTGGCAGACGGCAGGATCGGCATTATCACCGCCGGAGGGCTTAATTCCATCTCAGCCCTGGTGGAAGCGGATATTCCTGTGCGGTCAAAAGCACTCTCGGGACTCATTGAGTATGACAGGCTCATCATGTATACCGATCTTTTTGAAGAATTGGGCCGCACCCGCAGCTGATTCCCTTCAATCCCGATGGTGGAGGAGGGGGCGGATTTCTCCGGTTTCAAGATGCTTCAGAGAGCGGTGCTGACCCGGGGGGATGCCCTCAAGCCAGGTCAGGGCAATCTGCAGAATGTCTCCATGAGATACAATGAGGATCTGTTTCTTATCGAAACGTTTTTCCATCTCTTCGATGAAGCTCCGGAAGCGCATCTGCACTTCTCTTGGACTCTCCACATTCATGGCCCTGTTCTTATCGTTTTTAACATCTTCCATCCAGACCAGGCTGTAGTGTCTGTCCTCTGTCTTTTCATAATCACCAAAAGACCGCTCCCTCAGCAGGGGAGAGCTTTCGGGTGGAAGAGCTCCCAGAATTTCTGCTGCCACCTGGGCGGTCTCCCTTGTTCTGAGGAAGTCGGAGGACAGGATCAATGTTTCCCGGTTCAGAAGGCTCTGCTCCTGTAAAATATTCCGGATCTGTTCCCGCCCTGTTTCACTGAGACCGTAATGGTCGGCTCCATTGTCATAATGGCTTATGATGAGTCCCTCTTCGTTTGCCAGGCTTCTACCATGGCGCATGAGGTAGTAACTATTGTGAAGTCCTTCCGGACACACTGCATAAGGTCGGATTATTTTATCCACTAATATGCGTTTTTATTGACAAATCCATTTAATATCGTGAGCAGGAGGATTTTAAAATCTAGTGCCAGAGTCCAGTTCCGGATGTAATACATGTCAAACTCGATCCGTTTTTCCAGACTGGTATTCCCTCTCCAACCATTGATCTGAGCCCAGCCTGTAATGCCGGCTCTCATCTTGTGGCGGAGCATATATCCGGGTATCTCATCCTTGAACCCTTCGATCAGTTCCGGGCGTTCGGGACGGGGGCCTACCAGGCTCATATCCCCCTTCAACACATTCCATAACTGAGGGAACTCATCCAGACTTGTTTTGCGGATGAAGGTGCCAAAGCGGGTTCGCCGGGGGTCATTTTCCACGGTCCAGGTGAATCCTTCTTCTTTGTCCGCATACTGACGCATGGAGCGGAATTTCCACATTTTAAAAACTTTGCCGTTGGAGGTCATCCTTTCCTGGCTATAGAAAATGGGTCCCGGTGAAGTGAGTTTCACCAGCAGACTCACAATGAGCAGCATAGGGGAGAGAATCAGAATGCCAAGGAATGATCCACCCATATCCATCAGACGTTTACTGAGAAGGCTTAAATGGATTTCAGATGGTTTATTGATGTAAAGGAGAGGGGTTCCCAGAAAATCCTCTATTGTTGTGCCAATGAGGGCATAGTTTACCTGGGGAATCATGATGATGGGAGTCACCTGGTTGTAATGGGTTTTAATAAAGTGGTCCTGCCTGTTATGGTTCTGTCCGGAATAACCAACAATGATACTCTGGGGAAGCAGTTTTTCGATAACTCCATCAATTTCCTCGTATGTACAGGATTTTATCCCCTGCTCCTCGGCAGCACCTTCCGAGTCTGCCCAGCAACAGATAACCATACCTGCATGGGGATTCTTTTGAACTTTCTGGATGAACCTGTCTATATGGGGCCCCTGTCCGATAACAAAGAGCTTACTAATCAATTCTCCCTTAATCATCTTCATCATGATGTGATTCCGGAAGATGACCCTGTTGAGAATCAGGGATATCTGACAGATAATGAAGAAAAGAACCAGGGTGAGCCTTGAGAGTCTATCGGCCTGAAGGTGAT
>NZ_JAQIBL010000298.1 GCF_027859075.1 Oceanispirochaeta sp.
GCTCTAGAGATCGAACTGTTTAAACAGGATTCTTCAAAATTTAGATTATTGCAGAAACGAAAGGTCTGAGTATTAAATAAATTAAAAAATATTCCTGTCCAGGAAGATAATGAATAGTGAAGCTCAATTAATATTGAACTCCCCAAGGCCAGGGACTTAAAGCAGAAACTCCTGTCTTTCATTCAGAACCTCCATAGATCAGCAAAGGTTATTAAGTAAAATTTGACATATAAATAAAAGCATGATAATTTTTATTTAATCTACTAAACGTCATTCAGTGGGTTAAACAAGGTTCATTCTGGAGGGTTTCATGGCGCAGGCAGTTGAAGATGAGATAAAAAAAATCGCCCTGCCGATTTTTCTTCAGGGAATGAAGGGAAATGCGGTCCTGATCCTCCATGGATTTACAGGATATCCCGGGGGAATTCCTCGCCCTGGCAGAAGACCTGAACCGGGAGGGATATACTGTTTCGGTTCCCCTCCTTCCCGGTCACGGCAGAAACCGTGAGGCGTTTAAGAAAACAAACTGGAAAGACTGGCTCAGCCATGCGGAAAGGGAGTATGAATCGCTGGCCGGAAGCCATAGTTCCGTATCCATTGCGGGTCTATCCATGGGCGGCGTTATGACCCTCATCCTTGCAGCCCGGTTCGGGCCGGAAAGAATTGCTCTCCTGGCACCGGCCATAGCGGTGAATGATCCCATCTTCAAACTGACCCCCCTCCTCAGTCTTTTCCTGGATGAAAGACCCAAGACTTGGACCGCGGAAGAGGATGACAGTGAAGAAGTCAGAGCCCTGGGGCAGGAATACTGGACCCGTCACTTTATCAAACAAATTGCGGGGCTGAATAAATTGACCAGAATAGCCCGTTCTACCCTCAAGGGGATTCGCAGTCCCGCTCTTATCATGGTCTCAGAAAAGGATGATTCTGTACCCTTGAAAGCAGCAGGGATCATAGAAAAGGGTCTGGTAAACAGCTCTACCCGGACAATTGTCCTGAAGAACAGCCCCCATGTCCTGGTGTCGGGACCGGAAAAGGAATACGTGAGGAGTGAAGTGGTGAAGTGGATGTTAGAAGGAGACAAAACATGAACACCCAGGTGGAAACTCTGCCCATGGGCAAGAAAATCATATACTCTCTGGGCCAGCTGGGATGGTCTCTCGGGTCATTCGCTGTGATGAATCTTCTTTACTATTTTTACGACTCTAACAGCGGGACAGACGGATCGAGGATGTTTCCGGTCTATATAGGTTCAGCCGCCGTACTGGGAATCATCGCTTCCCTCAGCCGTGTCTTTGACGGAATTACGGACCCTCTCATTGCCGGATTGTCCGACAGGAACCGCAGCTCCTTCGGACGAAGACGGATCTACATGGCTCTGGGAGCCTTCCCCTTCGCCCTCCTGTCGCTGCTTATATTTCTCCCCCCTACCGCCTCGGCCCTGTTGAACACAGTGTGGCTCTTTATCCTCACTTTTCTGTTCTATCTGTTCATGACTATGTACGTGACACCATTTTTCGCCTTGTTGAGCGAACTGGGACACACCCCGGACGAGAGGCTGCAGCTCAGCACCATGATCTCTATCACCTGGGCCCTTGGATTTATGGGAGGAAACAGCACTTACGCTCTACAGGGAGTGATGGAAAGAGCAGGCCTGGAACCGGTCAGAGCTTTTCAGACGGTCATAGCCCTTTTCTCACTGATATCGCTGATACTCATGTACCTTCCCGTCCTCTTTATCGATGAAAACAGATACTGCGAAAAGAGGACCTCCGATGAAGGCTCCTTCATAGCCGTAGTCACCGCCTTTAAAAACAGGGATTTCCTCTATTTCACCCTGTCCGATCTGACCTATTTCCTGGCTCTCACCTTCATTCAGACAGGAATCAGTTTTTACATCATACAGCTGCTGGGTCTGCCCAAGGAGATGGCGACGACTGTGATGACAGCCATGTTTCTTCTGAGCTTTGTCTTCTACATTCCCGTTGGAATGGCGGCCAGACGGATAGGAAAGAAGAACCTTTTGATCGTGGCCTTTTCCCTCTTTATACTCAGCTGGCTTTTACTCTCCTTCTGGGGCCTCCTGCCTGTTTCGGAGACAGCACAGGCCTTTATAACTGTACTCTTCGCCGCCCTGCCCCTGGCCATCTTCGGCATACTGCCCAACGCCATCATCGCCGATATAGCCGAGGCCGATGGCAGGAGAACGGGAAACTACAAGGCGGCGGTCTACTTCGGGGCCCGGACCTTCATGAGTAAGATGGGAGCCTCGGTGACTCTCCTGATTTTTCCCGTGATCACACACCTGGGGGGTACCATGGACAGTGCCCCCACGGTGCTCGGTATCAGAACCACAACATATGCAGCCATGGTATTTCTAGTTCTTGGTTTGCTCCTCTTCTTAAAATATGATGAGAAATCAACTCTGAAATTGCTGAAAGACAATCCGGAGGGAGAGCCGGCAGAATGAGAGATCAAGGAGGCAGCTTCTGGCCAGCAAAGACAGAATAGAGCGGGAAAAGACGGAACTGAGGGAGAAACGGGAAATGGAAATCCTGAAGGCTTCGGAAGAGCTCTTTATGGAAAAGGGATTCGCCAAAACCACCATCGGAGACATCGCGGCGGCCTGCGAACTGACGAACGGAGCCCTGTATCTCTATTTCAGAAATAAAAACGAGATTATCCTTATCATTATGACAAGGATCAGCAGAAGTTTTGGAGAACTCCTTCATCAGACCGATGATCCTTCCCTCACGGGAATTGAGAGAGCGGCGGCTTTGCTGGGCAGCTACCGCCGGACCTTCCGGGACTTCCACAGTTACCATGTTTTGGATGCACAGTTCAATGTGATGTTTGACAGGAAGTATCCCGAATCTCCCTATCTCCAGGACTATTTCGAGGCCAACCACAGAGTTCTATCCATCCTCAGGGATGTATTCGAAAGTGGATTCGGGGACGGAACAATTCGAGTCCCCCGAATGGAGAAAGAGGTCAGTCCCGGAGAAACGGCAGGAATGTTTCTCAATGTTCTGAACAGTTATGTAGAGAAACTGAGTCTGAGGAAAGAATTAATGGAGCATGAACAGGGGATTTCCCTTGAAAAGGAGCTGGACCGGTTCATAGACTTTATGGTGGAGTCGATCCGCGCCTGCTGAATCTACGTCCCATTGCGAATCACATGCGCCTAAAAATGACTCAAAGCCCCTGCCGCCAAAGGCCGAAACCTGATTAGAACTGGAATCCCGGCAGCATTTTATTGAATAATGTATAAACATAGTATATACTTTTGTTATGGAAGCAAAAATACAGAAATGGGGGAATAGCCTCGGAATTCGAATCCCAATGCCCTTTCTAAAAGATTTATCCCTCAAAAATGGCTCAGTCGTGGAAATTGAAGAAGAAAATGACTGCATCATAATTCAGCCATTAAAGAAAGTTGAACTTGCGTCCCTGCTCAATAGAATATCAGATGATAATCTTCATTCCGAAATTGATTGGGGCATTGCTGAGGGAGATGAAATTTGGTAGACCCGAAGTATATCCCCCGCAAAGGCGATTTGCTGTGGCTCAACTTTACCCCTCAGACAGGACATGAACAAGCTGGGAAACGTCCAGTAATTGTACTTTCACCGCTGGAATATAATAAAAAGACAAGCCTCATGATTGTTTGTCCAATAACAAGCAAAGTAAAAGGATATCCTTTTGAAGTTCCTGTCAGGGCTCATCAAATCGAGGGCGTAGTGCTTTCTGATCAAATAAAAAGTCTTGATTGGAGAACTAGAAAAGTATCTTTTATAGAAAAGGCTTCAACTGAAATCCTTGAAGATGTACAAGAGAAACTTCTTTTATTGATAGGCTAATGATAGAAATCGACATATAACAGCACTGAACCGGTTCCGCTTCGCTCAACCCAAAACACCGTAAATAAGAAACACGCGTTGCCTGGTAGAGTAGATACTACCATTTTCGTTCCATCTTGTTGACATTCAATATTTATTGTTCCATCCTAAGGGCCGGACAGCTGCTCCGCTGGAACTGGAATCCTTCGTCGTCCATTCGCAAATCCCCTTAGCTCTTATCCTCAATCAAGAGGATGCATTCTGTTTTATACCTGCCGGGATCTCCCCTGAAAATCATTCCGGGACCCTTTATGAAATGCTCGATGACGGGCAGTTTTATTTTTAAATCCTGATCCCGGCAATAGCTGAAGAGCTGGACATAACTGCTGCCCTGAGTACCATAAGGCCCCTGGTGAATCATCTTAAGGGCTCTGGTTTTTGGATAATTCTCTGGCTTCCCCGATTCCAGTGAAGCATTTACCTCTACTTCGACCACAGCCTGGAGATTTTTTAATTCTTCTGTATATCCAAGTTCATCATAAAAGGCATAGGGTTTTCCCTTTACAAACCTGCCGTACTGCTTGTAAAGGGAGGAGAAGGCGTCACCGATCTGTTCATAGCTTCCATTGAATTTATGACTGACATAACAGGGGAGCTCAAAATCAAACTCAATGATTCCCCCCTCCCATGGATCACCGGAGGATGAAGCCTTTTTCTGCCTTATCAGCTGATCCTTCATCCTTTTCAGATTCTGGATTTTTTTCTCCACATCATTGAGTTTTTGATCTATATATAGAAACAGATCTTCCTCATCCCGGCATTCTGATAATATCTGCCTGATTTCATTGAGTGTAAAACCCAGGTCTTTCAGCATCTGAATACTCCGGGCCCGGTCATAACTTTTCTGATCGTAATAACGATATCCTGTACCCTTATCAATCCTGTCGGGAAGGAGAATTCCCAGCTCCTGGTAGTAGCGGATAGTTTTTATGCTCAACATGGTTGAGTGGGCGAATTCTCCAATAGACAACATTTCTTCCAGCCTCTCCTATTTTACTCTTTCAACGGGATGCCTGATGATGGTTTTTAACTTGTCGGGAGGGGTCTTTCTCATATCGCTCAGATACACCTCCCGGTGATGACTCCGCAGCCTGTACCCCTCTTCCTCTGCAAAGTGATGCATCATTGCGATTGTAGGGGCCTCTTCAGAATAGGCTCCCAGATAGAGGACCTGAACAGCCTCACCATCTTCAATGGTTTCAAGAACAACCTGATCCAGACCGGAGAGACTCTTTTTAGCCCGGACCTTCTCTCTGCCTTCTTCCAGATCAGAGGGCATGACAAAGTCGGGGACACAGATCATAGCCTTCCAAAGCCAGTTCTCCTTCCTGTTCTCTGTAAAATCATTCAGGTCATCGCTCCACCACTGGGCTTCGAGAGGAGCCACCACAAAATCCAGCTCCCTCTCTTTAAACATGAATTTGATGGTGTAGGCCAGACCATACAACGCCCCTATGGCTTCTTCAAAAAGGGGGGCGTCAGGAGACCCCTTCCCGGCGAAGGAAAGGTACTTCAAGGCGGGGATGGTCACGATCTGAGGATCTTTTTTGCCTGTAAAGGCTACTTTCTGTGTTTTTTTCAGGTCTGTTTTTTCCATGGATTCTCTCCTCATTATAGATGATATGTCTCATCCATATCATTAAGATATTCAGGACTTTAAACCCGTCCCTTAAGGGGAGAGTCAAGGAATTTATGGAAATAAAACAAAAAAAGGACTATAGATCGGGCAGATTGTTAGAATTCAATGAAGCCAAGGCTTCCGGGACCACCCATAGATATCCCCTCATCAAAATTAAAGAAGGATCCTATAAGATAATTATCACAAATACACCCTGTAATTATGCCCCAAAACTTCTGCCAGTTTTTTGGAAAGAGTAACCGAAATATTTCTCTGTCCATTCTCTATATCCGAAACATGCTGCCTGGACATCCCACCAAGCCTGCGGCCCAATTCAGCCTGGGTCATTTTCAAGTTTTTCCGATGTATTCCCACAGTCTCTCCGGGAGACAGATCAGTGCTATGAAACCACTCAGTCTGGCTAATATTTATAAGTTCATCAGAAAGTTCATCAGAGTCGTCAATTATGTCGACATTCTTTTCACCAAAATCCTGTATCAGAAAATCAATCAGGGGACGGTATTCATCACCCTTAACATTGATCTCAATATGGGGCGTTTTCACGTGACCCTGCACAATATATCTCCACTTCAATTTTATCTTTTCTATACAACCAACAGACTACCCAGCGGTAGGATAAATGACAATGATATGAATCGATTCCAAGTCTACTAAAATTCGGCCAGGCCTTCTGAAATGGTCCATCCATCTGTATATCTTTTGCCAATGCCTTGAATTTTTTCTGTACAGGAACAGGCATTGTCCGCAAGTTCTTTACCACACTATTTTTTATTACGACCTTATACAGATTGACCCCTATTTAGGGTACATGTCAAGTTACAGAATACCACAGGAACTCCCAGAATTAACAAGTGATACATTAATAAGAGGGAAATCGGCCGTAGTGATTCAAAAAAGGAATTAATTATTTCAATAAAGACCTTTTACCACTCAAAGGAACTCGTATGATATGACTTGGTCCCTTCGATCGTCCTCAAGAGCGATACGAACAATGCGGCTCAATCTGTCAGCATAGAAGTCGAATGGTTTTAAACCAAAAGGTTCTGAACCATCGAGCAATGGTTCATCTTTAAAGGCAAGCTTCTTGTTGTACCTGGCTTCATAAAGAGTCTTAAACTTAAACCAGATTGAATTATCTACAACTTCATTCTGCTTTAGCCCGCATTAATTACCCCAAACTTGAAAAATAATTTCATCCGTTAAAGCATTTGTGAACAAACAATTACACTAATAAAAAGAAAATCCGTTATGAATACAAAATGTAAATGTCAGCAGCTTGAATTTCAAAGGTTCGGAAGAAAATGAATCCATCAAAACGTTTTGATGGATTTTCTTGACAGATGGAAAAAGGTATTTTATACTTTACTAATCAAAACGATTTGATGATAAAGGAGCTTATTATGAAAAAACTTTTTCTGGTTGTCATGGTTATGTTTGTTTCCCTACAGGCATGGGGTACAGGTTCTCAGGAACCAGCAGATACAAAAGAAGAAATGAAAAAAGAGGTCACCCTCTCCATTCTCTGGTTTAACGACGGAAATGAATCCGAAGTATTCATGAACACCATCGATGACTACCTGATCGCCAATCCTCATGTAAAAGTCGATCTTCAGCTTGTACCTTTCGGCGATTATGAGAAAAGACTCAAACTGTTGATTGCCGGTGGTACTCCTCCGGATTTGGCTCGTGTGACCAATAACCATGTAGCCATGTTTGCTGATAACCTGGTTGTACTTGACGAAAAAGTAAAGAACCTCAGTGCGGTTACAGCCGGATTTAACAAGGGATCACTCGCATTTGCCACAAACAAAGCAGGGAAACTGGTAGCTCTTCCCACAGAAGCCACTGCCAACGGCATGATTGTTAATGTAGATGCCTATGCAAAAGCTGGCATTGATATTCGTGAATATTCAAAAACATGGACATGGGACCAGTGGTATGATGCCATGAAAAAAGTGGTTGCAGCCAATGACAGCTTAGAATATGGACTTGGCTTTGACTTCAGCCCTCACAGATGGTCAACCCTCTTATATGAAGCGGGCGGGCGTTTTGTAAATGAGGAAGCCACAGCTATGGCTTTTGATACTCCTGAAGCAGTTGACGCACTCAAGTTTTTCAAAAAACTGCATGATGACAAACTGATTCCCGCTTCCGTATGGATGGGCTCAGAAAATCCCCAGGAACTTTTTCAGGCCGGCATAGTAGCTAGTCATATCGGTGGTTCATGGGTCATCAACAAATACGACAGCGACATTAAAGATTTTGAATGGGCCGCTGTAAATATGCCTAAAAGAAAAATTCGTTCTTCTGTAGCAGGAGGCAAGTTTGTCGGTGTATTTGCCGGTGCTGAAAACGAAGCCACAGCCATTGAATTGATGCTGCATTTCTCTGATCAGAAACACAATGCCATGTATTGTAAAGAAACACTGAACCTTTCTGCCAGAACTGATGCCAACATCATCTATCCTTCAAGAAATGAAGATTTTAATGCCATGGCTGCTGACCTCGCAATAACCCCTGCTATAACAGCCAAAGATTGGAAAAGCCCTGAACTGAACAAAATCTACTCCTACATCAGAGAGCAGATTATTGAGGGCCTCCTTGGAAATCAGACGATGGAACAAACTGCCAAAAACATTCAAGACAAAGGTAATACCTTCTTCTAGAGCATAAACACATCGCTGTAGAGACTAAACGATCCGAATAGAATAATATTTCGGATCGTTTTTTATAAAAAAAAGGAGGCCAGTAATGGCAAACAGGAAAAAGGGAGCCAGTTCCTTTCATCAGACAAGAGCTCCCCTCTTCTTTCTGGCACCCAATTTGCTGATATTTTTTATATTTATTATAATTCCTGCCGTATCAGGACTCAGGATGAGTTTCTATGAATGGAGCATTCTGGGAGGTCACAGTTTCACCGGCATCAGTAACTATCAGGCCCTCATCGGCGATGCCATGTTTTGGAAAACCCTGGGCAACACACTGCGGTTTGTACTTTTCGTAGTGCCTCTTCTGACAGCTTCAGCCCTGTGCATTGCCCTTTTGGTATCAGCAGAAGACAGTAGCAACGGTCTTTTCAGAGGTTTTTACTATCTGCCTACTATGCTCAGTTTTGTCATTGTTGGTATTACATGGCGATGGATACTGGGTGACGAGATTGGGGTTCTGAACTATATAATCAAACAAACCGGTGGGGAATCCGTCCAATGGCTCACCTTACCTGCCATGGCGACTACTTCTCTCATTTTTATTTCCGTCTGGGCACAAACTGGTTTTTATATGGTCATGTTTGTCGGCGGACTGCAGGCCATACCAGAGTCTCTCTTTGATGCCGCGTCTATAGACGGTGCATCAAAATGGCAGACTTTCACAAAAATCAAACTGCCCATGATACGCCCTACCATGCTCGTAGTCGTTGTTCTGGCAACTATTAATTCCTTTAAAGCCTTTGAGCTAATTTTTGTACTCACAAAAGGCGGCCCCGGAACAGCTACCAAATTTCTGGTTCAGAGTATATATCAGGTAGCTTTTGAAGAGGACAGAATGGGTTATGCATCCTCTATGGCTGTCATTCTGATGCTGGTCATCGGTGTACTGACCATGCTTCAGTTCAAACTGAATAAGGAGTACAGCAATGAATAAAATTATGCAATCTACCATAAAAATTATTCTTGTCCTTCTGTTTTTCTTTCCCATATTATGGATTGCTCTTTCTTCACTTAAACTCCAGAGTGAACTGTTTACTTTCCCTCTATCATTACTGCCGGAGAATCCTACACTTGAGAACTACAGGAGTGCCTTTAAAACAGGTAATTTCCTGCTATATTTTAAGAACACGACCATCGTGGCGGTCGTTTCCACAACGATTACCATACTGATAAATACCATGTCGGGATATGCCCTCTCCAAGTACATATTCAAGGGAAGAGATACTATTTTCTTCATAATGATTGCCACCCTGATGATACCCCTTCAGGTAATACTGGTACCTATATTCATACTGGAAAAAAACCTGGGAATGTTGAACACTCTTATGGGCATCATCATTCCTCCTGCGGCCACACCTACCGGCATTTTTCTGGCTCGTCAGTACATGATGACCATACCCAACTCACTTATTGAGGCAGCCCGTATTGACGGCGGCAGCGAGTGGTTTATTTTTCAACGGATTATTCTGCCTCTGTCAAAACCGATCATTGCTACCCTGGCTATTTTTTCATTCATGTGGCGCTGGAATGACTTTCTATGGCCCTTTATCGTTATTGCCAAACAGAAAAAATACACCCTTCAGCTGGCCCTGGCCAATTTTGTGGGCCAGTACGATGTGGACTGGTCAAAACTGCTGTCCATGACTGTCATATCCATCATTCCTCTGGTTATCGTTTTTTTGATGTTCCAGAAATATTTTATTAAAGGCATGACCTCTGGAGGCGTAAAATTTTGAAACACAACCGTGCCATTCACAGCCTTAATTCTGTGAATCAGAATAAATCATCACTGGTCTTCTCCGGTGTAAACGGACAGATTCATATTACTGCATGCAGGCAGGGGGTTTATCATATTGAATACACCTTCTATCACCAGATTCAGGGTGAGAGCCAGAAAAGAGCAGCCTCAGAACTGTACGATCCAGTCCGGTTTGAAACAAACGAGTTACCGGTGCTTTCAAAAGAAACCGATGAGTTGTATACACTGACATCCGGTAAGGATACTCTGATTCTGAGAAAAGCTGACGGAGTTCTAACAGCTCTTCATAATGACCAGATTGTTCACGGAGGTGTTATAGGCTCATCCGATACAGTACTGCCTCGTTACCCCCTGCGTATACTGGGCGGGACTGGAGATGAAACCCGTGTGCGATTTAACTTTAAAATGGATGACCAGGACCGGTTTTACGGTTTGGGAGACAAGAGCGGAGGGCTAAATAAAAGAGGCCAGCGCTACCAGATGTTCAACCGTGATGCCCTGGGATATAAAGCATCCTTTTCAGATCCTCTTTATAAATCAATTCCCTTTCTGATAAAACAGTCCAATGAAGAGAACTGTTTTACAGGGCTCTACTTTCCAGCCACAACCATGGGCGATATAGACCTGGGACGTGAAAGTAACTTTTTCTACTCGATAGAAATGAAGGGTGGACCCTTTGCTTATGTTGTTTTCACCGGAGACAGCGCCTGGGAGATACTGGATGGCTACACCTTCCTCACAGGCCGACCGGCCCTTCCACCGCTCTTTACCTTTGGCTTTCTGGGTTCTTCCATGAACTATACAGATCCGGATGATGCCGATGCGAGAGTTACAGGCTATTTTGACAATATTGAGAAACACCATATACCCTGTGAGGGATTTTACTTCTCATCAGGCTATGTAAGAGCAGATAACGGAGAACGTTATACATTCGAATGGCACAAGGGAAAATTTCCCGATCCATCTAAAGCCATCAGAGCCTACAGAGACAGAGGGTATCACATTGCCTGTAATATAAAACCAGGATTTCTCCTGACACATCCCCGCTACAAAGAACTGGATGAGAAAGGTTTTTTCATCCAGGATCAGGAAGGTGATTCCTATAGTGAATACTATTGGGGAAACAATGCCTCATTCATAGACCTGACCAATCCCGGGGCCCTTGACTGGTGGAAAAAGCAGCTCAAGGAAAAGCTGATAGATTATGGAGTCTCGGGTATCTGGAATGACAATAATGAACTGGAACTGGAGGATCAAAGCCTTGACGCCCAGAAAATAAGAGCCATCTACCCCATCCTGATGGCCAAAGCCTCCTGGGAAGTATTCAAGGAGATCGCTCCAGATAAACGCCCCTGGGTCATAAGCAGGTCGGGAGGAGCCGGATTACAGCAATATGCAAGAACATGGACTGGTGATAATACGTCGGATTACGAATCCATGAAATACAACAAGTTCATGGGCATGGGGCTGGGCCTCAGCGGGAATCCATTTTATGGCCATGACATCGGTGGATTTTTCGGTGATCATCCCGATACAAAACAATTCATCCGCTGGTGCCAGTCAGCCGTCTTCCAGCCCCGCTTTGTCATTCATTCATGGAATGCCGATGGGAATCCTACGGAACCGTGGTCGTTTCCGGAAGCTCTAGAAACCATCAGGGGACTTGTGGAAAAACACTATGAGTTCATGCCGTATATATACAATACAGCCATCGAAGCTTCTCTGACAGGTATACCCATGGAACGTCCCCTGGTCCTGCAGTTTCCCCATGACAAAGGTCTCGATCCGGACTGTGACCACTACATGTTCGGCGACAATATTCTTGTTCTCTCGGCTGTAAAAGAAGGCATGGAGACTGTGACCTGTACTCTGCCTTCCGGCTGCCGGTGGTTTGATCCCTTTACAGATCAAACTTTTGAGGGAGGTCAGACCCTGGAATTCGACTATCCCTATGAGGACGCTCGCTATCTTGTGAAGAATGGCTCAGTCGTAGTGACTTCTCCTGGTTGCTGTAAACTGAATACAGGGTATTTTCAGTCTCTGAGATTTAACGTCAGACCTGAAGAAGGAGAAATTATAGAAAGTATCTACCGGGAAGACTGCGGTGACAGTAGCTGGAAAGAGGGTTCTTACAGCAGTTATTCAGTAAAGATAGATACTCTGCAATACAGACTGGAAATCAGCCGCCTGACACTGGCGGTTGATGCTACAGATTCAGATAGAAAGATAGAGATTTGTCTTCCTGAAGCTTATACGTTTGATGACGGAAGCCAAGTATATGAAATCAGCGGGATGCCTGAGCAGCTGATACTTAAATTTTCAAAGCAATAGAGGTTCAATATGACTAAGAGCATGATTTTTACAGCTCCGGGAGAACTGGAGATAGTAGAAGAGACCGTACCAGTACCCGGAAAGGGTCAGGTGCTAGTGAAAAACTGGCTGTCACTCATCAGCCCCGGTACTGAACTGGCACTCTTTACAGGAACTCATGTAGGTTTTAATGATCCCGATATTGAATGGGCCCGATATCCCTTGCGCCCCGGGTATGCCACAGCAGGAATCAGAGAGGATACAGGTGAACTCATTATGTATTATGGTCTGCACAGCACCCACGGTCTGTTCAATCCTGAAAAAGACCCCTGGGCAACTATTTCTGAGGAAACCATGGAGCCGTCCCTGTTCGGCCGTTTTGCCCAGATCTCCGGAACCGTTCCCGAACTGGCTGCCGGAAGATCCGGGAATGTGCTTGTTTTCGGTGCCGGCCTTATAGGAAACTTCTGTGCCCAGCTATTTCAGTTGAACCACAAAGTTATTATTGCCGACATTTCTGACAAACGTCTCAGGCTGGCTTCGGCATGCGGCATAGAATCAGTCATTAATTCAGCAAAAGAAGACCTTGCAGGACAGATTAAAGAACTGACTGACGGAGAGGGTGTTGATATAATCACTGAGGCAACTGGTGTTCCAGGCCTGGTATCCCAAGCCCTCGAACTTGTAAATACCATGGGCAGCGTTTATCTACTGGGATCATCAAGAGGAGAGGTCTGCCTGAATGCCTACAAGTACATACACAGGAAAGGAACCTCTCTTATAGGAGCCCACGAATCAACTGTTAAAAAACCGTTAAGGGAACAGCTTCAGAGTATGATCAGCCTTCTGAACAATTCAGAGCTGAAAACCGGAGGTATGATTACCCACCGGATAGTCCCGGAACAGGCACAGGAGTACTACAATCACTTACTGAATGACAGAGATAACTATCTGGGCATTCTCATTGACTGGCGTTATTGAGCAAAGGAGGATAGGTATGAACTTGATTTACACAGGAATAAGCGATGAAGGTGCTCCCGGGCTTAAAGAGCAGATAAATCTGCACCGGCAGCTGGGATGGAACTCTCTTGAACTGCGCAGCATTGACGGAAAGAATATTTGTGAAATGCCTGACAGAGATTTTGATGAAGCCTTTGAGATTATTTCAGAAGAGGGATTTTCTGTTGCCGGATTCGGCTCTTCTATTGCCAACTGGTCCAGGCCTGTAACAGGCGATTTTAACATTGACAAGCAGGATCTTATGAGAGCCGCTCCGCGCATGCATAAGTTGAAGACGCCCTTTCTGCGCATTATGTCTTATACACAGGGGGAGGCTTCAGATCAAGAATGGGCAGAAAAAGCCATCAGCAGAGTTTTGGAACTGACACGCATGGCTGAAGGAGAAGGCATTACCCTGATTCATGAAAACTGTGACGGATGGGCATCGTCTAAGCCGGAAAATATGGCCAGAATGCTGGATGCTATCCCCTCCAAAGCACTTAAAATTGTTTTTGATATGGGAAATCCGCGCAGTCATGGACATCCGGAAGAAGCTGTTTTTGATTTTCTCAAAGTCTGCAAAGAACGTATTGTCCATATTCACATCAAAGACTGCTACCTGAATGAAAAAAACGAAGATATTCACTGCTTCCCCGGTGAAGGTGAATGTCATGTGTACGACATAGTAGAAACCATGGTGAAAGAACAGAATTTCCGGGGCTATATTTCCATAGAACCCCACATGGTTTTTCAGTTTCACAAAAACAGGGAGAAGAACGGTGAAGCCGACACGAAAAAGGCGGCGAACTATCTGGCCTACGGAAGAAAAACCATGGCACTGCTGTCCGGTCTGGAAAAAGAGTAGATTGTGAAAAAAGCTGTTTTCACTATAAACCCTGTCTCACAAAAACATTGAGGAGGAGGAGTAAATGATCCCATGGATATCGGATTTAGGCTCATCAGATGCAGATTGAAGAGTTCTTAACAGCCTATAATGAAAACAGACAGCCCATGGTAACATCACAAGACGCTTTAAGAGCCGTGGAACTAATTTCTGAGCTTTATAAATCAGCAGGACTGCGTTGGCAAGCAGAGAATACATGATCAAATGAGGGCATAATGAAACAAGCAGTAAAAATTACAGATGTCGCCAAAGATGCGGGAGTATCACCCTCCACAGTCAGTCATGTACTAAGCGGAAATCGCCCCATCGGAGAAAAAACAAAAAAGAAAGTGCATGAAGCCATCGACAGGCTTGGATACATCCCCAATCATAATGCCCGCAGTCTTAAAAGCAACCGATCCGGCATCATAGGATTTTATGCCTCGGATATCACCGAATCATTTGTGACTCATATAATCCGGGGTGTGGAGAAAAAACTCAATTCTGAAGGTGAAACACTACTTTTCTGTTCAGGTTCGGAATTTGACCATGATCTGGACAAAGCCCTGAAGTTTCTGATGCATAAGGGCATAGACGGGCTGATTGTCTCCTATGAAACAACCCAGAAAGACAGAACCCCAGAACTGCAGAAACATTATAATATCCCCCTGGTATTCATTAACCGAGACCTGTCTCCTCACTACCCTTCCATCATTCCTGACGATGAGGAAGCCGGACAGAATGCAGCACAGAATCTTTTTGATAACGGGGTCCGCTATCCGGTTATAATTGCAGGCCCGAATGACAGACCAGCCAGCTTTAACCGTGTGAGAGGTTTCAAAGAAAGATGGAACGGTCTTATGCTGAGGAACAATGAAGAAATACCAGTCTATACCGGTGATTTCACCTTTAATTCCGGAAGAAAAGGTGTTCAGGATCTCTTTAACGGCCGCTCTATAGACGGTGTGTTCTGCTGTAATGATTATATGGCAGCCGGTGCCATTGAAGAAATCAGGCTGATGGGGCTGCAGGTTCCCGGGGATGTGAAAATACTGGGCTTCGATAACAGGGAGTTCAGTGAATTCTGGCCGGTAACGATCAGTACCTTCTCTCTGCCTCTGCAGGAAATGGGAATTAAGAGTGCAGAAATACTGCTGGATATACTCAAAGAAAACAAAAAACCGGAACAGACCATAAAATGTTCCAGCCTTCTGATTGAAAGAGCATCTACAGGTCAATGACTCCCTCTGCCTATACATTCCTGTTCTGGGATTGCTTTTCAGAGATTTATATTGTTCCCCGGCAGTTCGTAAAATCCTCCAGGGACCAGATGATATAGAGGTTCGACAAGATGAAAAGTGATAAAATTTTAAAAGATCAATGTCCAATCTGTGGTGGAGATCTGAAGAGAGAAACACGGAAGTTTACATCAAAATACAAGGATCAAGAGTACTCTTATGATCAGATAGGGGA
>NZ_JAQIBL010000299.1 GCF_027859075.1 Oceanispirochaeta sp.
TGGAAGAGTGCCCGGAGCCGTATTCTTTTCGGTGGTGCCAAGGGCGGTCTGATGCTGAACCCCCGTGAGTATGATCCCCGAAGCATGGACTTCTTTGATTCCCTGAGCAATTTCGGCCGCTCCCTGTTTCTGGTAACCGGTCCGGCCCGGGATGTTCCCGCCGGAGATGTGGGATGCGGGGCCGATGAAATCGGGCGCATGTTCGAAGGGTTCAAGTCGGCCCTTCGTGATCTGGCTCTTATGGTGTACGGAGTCCGTCACAATGTGACCATGATCGGTGATCAGATCATCTCTTTGACAGAAGCCCGTGTGCTCCTCAAGGAAGCCTTTAATATTGATAACACCGACAGCCGTATTTTGAAAGAGCTGGGAGCCAATCAGGAATATCTGGAACTTGTGGTTGCGGCTCAGATAACGGGTAAACCTAAGATGGGGATTGCCGCCCGAACCGGGGCCACCGGGCGGGGGATGTGTTATGCCACCCTGACGGCTGTGGCCAATCTCTATCTGGAAGATCAATGGGACAGCTCTGTCGATTTAACTAAGGAAGAAAAGGCCGCCCTTTCCAGGCTGATCCATATTGATGTGCCATCGATCCTTGTCCAGGGTGGGGTGGATATAATCAGCGCCACTGATTGGACCCTTCTCCAGGATGTTGTCTTCCCTAAACTGCTGAAGGGCAAAAAAATGGTTGTCCAGGGCTCGGGTAAGGTCGGTAGTTCAATCATCAGTGAGATGGCTAAATACGGGGTGAACCTGATTGCCGTGTCCGATGCGGGGGGAGCCATCATCGGGGATAATCTTGATCCGGTACTGGTGATGAAAGCGGTTGAAGACTCCCGGGGGCTTGATGACCGGGCGGTACGGGCTTCAGTCGTTCATTGTGAAATGAATGTCAATGAAAAAATCATGGGAGCCCGTGAAGGATCTGTTCTCCTGGAGCTTGAGTGTGATCTTTTAGTTCCTGCTGCCCTTGAAAATTCGGTCACCGAGGAGAATGCGCCCCGGATCAAGGCTAAAATCGAAGTGTGCGGCAGTAATGGAAGTAACAGTTCAAAGGCGGAAAAGATCCTTCTGGATAAGGGTGTCCTGGTGGTGTATGACTTTCTGGCCAACAGTGCCGGGGTTACAGCCTCCTATTTTGAATGGCTGCGGAATTTGTATCAGAGGAGCCGTTTCGAGGCTGAAAAGATCTATGAAAAAGACTTCGATGACTCGGTGATGAACTCATATATCATGCCCGAGTTCCGGGAAAGGATTAAAGCCGTTCTGGCCCAGGATGAATCTCCCGCCGTGACGGAACAGTGGAATATGATCCTCCGGGATATCATGATATCTGCGGTGAATGAAGACTATCATTTTGCCCGGGAGCAAAAGATCTCCCTCAAAGATGCCGGCTTTATCAATACCCAGTTCAGGGTCCTGACGGCGGCTCTGAGTCGAATGAGTGAAGACCAGGCTCAGGGTATTAAAGACTCCCTGAACGAGAAGGCCTCGGTGATGCTGGATGAGTTCCTCACGCATCCGGAAGTCGATGTTTTTCGGAATATGAACCGGGGGGAATTCTGATGCTCCTAAGAGCTGCCGGGAACTGATGAAGGAAGCTTTCCCTTTTTGCTGTTCTTCTGAATATCCTATGGTATACTCTCTTAAAATGAATATTTCAGGACCTCTTGATGTATAAGATGATTTTTGTAGATGACGAAGCCATTGTCAGAGAGGGAATCTCCAGCTGTGTCCCCTGGGACGAGGTCGGATTTCAGTTGGTCGGGGTTTTTGAGCATGGACTGGATGCCCTGGAATATATTAAGAATAATCCCGTTGACCTGGTTCTGTCGGATATCAATATGCCCCGCATGAGCGGTCTGGAACTCAGTCGTGTTCTGGGTGAGAAGTTCCCGGATATCATTATTATACTCCTGACTGGATATGATGATTTTGAGTATGCCCAGGAGGCTATCAGAAATCAGGTCCGTGAGTTTATATTAAAACCCATTACACGGAATGAACTCTCTACTGTCCTGAGTACCATCAGAAAGGAACTGGATCTGGAGAGGAGCAGCCGGCTGCAGCAGGATATGCTTAAGGCGAAGCTGGATCAGAGCTTCCCACTGTTGAAAGAGCGTTTTCTCTGCAGGTTGATCTCGGATTCTGTGAGCATCGATAAACTGCAGGATCGAAAAGCATTTTTTCAATGGACAGATCTGGAGTCTCTTTATCAAGTGGTCATTTTAAAAATCCCCTCATCCTGGTCGGAGTTGGAGCGGTTCTCCCTGGGAGAATTCCTCAAAGGTCTTGTGAAAGATGTGGATGAGGTCTTTTTCAGCCGGATGGAGGATATCATTTTTCTCATCCAGGAGAGCCGACAGGACCGTTTTAAAGCTTATACCACCATGCTGGCTCAAGAAGCCTTCAATTTCGCCTCCTCTCTGGATAAACCCATGATTTCGATCGGATGCGGAGAAGTTGTTGATGGGATTCCCCTCCTGGAGCGTTCCTATCAGGGAGCCTGCACTGCTGTGGATTACTCCCGAAGTCTGGGATTGAGTCAGGTTGTGACGGTTGAAGAAATCAGAAACCGTGAGGCACCTTCTCCGGAAAAACTCAATCAATATACCTCGGAAATGATGAATCATATTAAGGACGGACGTGCCAGAGACAGCATAAAAATCCTCAGGGAACTCATTGAGTATCTTGAAACTCATTACCAGACGCCCCAGCAGCTGTCGTCCATATTTCTTCAGCTGTACTCCAGTATCTCTCTGTTTATCCGGGACCTGGAACTCGTCTCACCCGAAGGAATCCTGGGTTCTCTCAATCCCAGCCATTTTGAGGCTTTGACCACCGCCGAAAAGGCAATCGAGTCGTTGATCCTGAATATTGATGAGCAAATCCGCCAACGGAGAAAAGGGGTGCTTCTTTCCAGAATCGACCGGGCTAAGTCTATCATTCAGGAACGGTTCATAGATAAAGATTTTTCCCTCAACGACATATGCCTTGAGTTATATCTGTCAACGAGTCAGTTTTCTCTCCTCTTCAAGGAAGGGACGGATATGACCTTTGTTGAATACCTTACATTTGTCAGGATGGAGGAGGCAAAGCAGCTGTTGTGGAGCAGCGATTTGAAAAGTTATGAAATCGCAGAGCAGGTGGGATTTTCAGATCCTCGCTACTTCTCCATCATTTTCAAAAAGCATACGGGCATGACTGCCATGGAATACAGAAGGACCAGGACTCAATGAAAAAAGCATTGAGTTTCGGAACCCTGGAGTCCAGGATATACACGATATTTACTGTCATGATATTCAGCGCCATATTTGTGATGCAGCTGGTCTCATTCCGCTATACCATTGATACAGTTAAAAGTACCACCATTGACAGCAACCGGGTAGTGCTGCATCAGCTAGTCTCTCAAATGGACAGTTATATACAGGGGATGGAGCATATCTCTCAGGCCGTGACGGTGGATGATCAAATTCAAATGTTCCTGACCACTTCTGCTGAAGATTCAGGGAAGGTAGAAATGGAGGATACAATTCAGTTTATTCGGCAGAAGCTGCAAAACTATATTCAGGCCCGGGAAGATATTTCGGATATCCTCCTCATCCGAATGGATCGTTTCATCCTGACATCCTCTGAAGATGTGAAGATCAATCCCTGGACGGCCATTCAGGATAAAGACTGGTTTATTGATGCTGTTGAAGTGGGAAATAAGACGATTGTGTCCTCCTCCTATGTTCAGAATCTGATATGGGGGCGCTATTCCTGGGTTGTCTCCCTCAGTAAAGGCATTCTGTCTAAAGAAGATGGCATCTTGAAGGGCATTCTCCTGGTCGATCTTAAATTCAACAGGATCAAAGATCTTTGCCAATCCCTGGTGATCGGCCAGAAGGGGTATAACTTCATCCTGGACAATGAAGGGAACTACGTGTTTCACCCGACGCAGCAGCTCGTGTACAGTAATATCAAGAGCGAACCCCTGGAGGGAATCATGGCTATGATTCATTCCGGAGAAATCCAGACCTATCAGAGGGATGAGCGCTATTATATGGTGGAAACCTCACAACTGACAGGATGGCATGTAGTCAGTGTGATCTATGAAAGCGATATCATCACCGAATGGAAGAGTCTGCAGCTGATCTACACCCTGATCGGCCTGGTTCTTTTTCTCATTGTCGGCCTGGCAACCAATAAAATATCTTCGGGTATCACAAAGCCTGTCAGAAAACTTCAGGAAATCATGCAGACCGTTGAAACTGGAGAATTCCGTGTTGTAGGCTCCATAAAAGCCACCGATGAAATTCGGGAACTAGCCAGAGAATACGATATCATGGTCGGGCGTATCCGTGAATTAATGGATGCCAACACAAGGGAACAGGAGCTTAAAAGAAAGAGTGATCTCAAAGCCCTTCAAGCACAGATTAATCCTCACTTTCTTTATAATACCCTTGATTCTATTATCTGGATGGGAGAGATGAAGCAGAATGAAAAAGTTGTTCAAATGACATCGGCTTTATCTAAACTTTTCAGAATCAGCATCAGCAAGGGGCGGGATCTGATCTCTATCCGGAATGAGCTGGAACATGTTAAATCCTATTTGACGATTCAGGAGATGCGTTATCAGGATAAATTCCGGTATGAGATGAATATGGATCCGGAGATTCTGGATATGACCACCTTGAAAATAACACTTCAACCTCTTGTAGAAAATGCGATCTATCATGGGATTAAGGAAGTGGATCATGAGGGTTTGATCAGCATCTCCGGCTGGCTCGAAGATGATGTGATTGTTCTGGAAGTCAGGGATAATGGAATCGGCATGAATGAGGCACAGCTGGCATTGCTGGTGGAGGGCCTGGAACGTTCGGATGTCAGTGCCGTCAGGCTGAACAGACAGGGGCTGGGAGTCCGAAATGTCCATGAACGGATCCAGCTCTATTTTGGAAAAGAGTATGGCCTCGTCTGCGAGAGTTCTCCCGGAGTCGGGACCTGTATTTCCGTCCGTTTTCCCGCATCATCACTGGAGGTCGTATTTTGAAAAGATGGTACCTTCTTATGTCCAGCCTGATGGCGGCGCTGGCTCTGTTTATGGCTCTTTCTCTTTTTTATGACAGTGCCTCCTCCGAGGTTCCTGCTCCCGAGGGAACAATTGAAATTGTTTTAAAATCAATAGTGGGACAACCCATGGATTTCTGGGACGTTGTAGATCAGGGTATCGTTGATGCAGCCAGGGAGTTTGGTGTCAATGTGGAGGTTTCAGGTCCTCGTTTTGAAAAAGAAATCAACAGTCAGATCCAAATACTGGATAATATCATTCAAAAAAATCCTCCCTTGATCATCCTGGCAGCCTCAGACTACAAGAAGCTCGTCGAGTCGGTTGAGAGGGCCAGTCTTCAGGGAATCCCCATTATCACCATTGATTCCGGTGTCGATTCGGATATTCCTATTTCTTTTGTGGCCACCAACAATGTGGATGCAGGCGTGAAAGCCGGAGAAGAGATGAAACGACTGATTGATGAGCATGACAGGAAGCAGATTGCCATTGTCAGCCATATACAGGAAACAGCTACAGCCATCGAACGGGAGAGGGGGGTCCGCAGTGCCCTGGAAGGGGAGAACATCATCGGCACCTGGTTCTGTGATGTAGAGCAGGATATCGCCTATCAGATTACTCTGGAACTGCTTAAAAATCCTGATCTGGGTGGTATCGTTGCCCTGAATGAGGTGGCCTCCCTGGGAGTCGCCCGGGCGATCAGAGAAAGCAACAGCAAGAGGGATGTCCTGGTTGTCGGGTTTGATAATGCAGTACAGGAACTGTCTGATCTGGAGGAAGGAATCATACAGGCTACGGTTGTACAACGGCCCTACAATATGGGCTACCTCTCGGTCAAAGCTGCCGCAGATTATTTGAAGGGGAATGATATTGATCCACTGGTGGACACCGGTTCCGTTCTGATTACAAAGGACAACATGTTTGAAAGGCAGTATCAGGAGCTGCTATTTCCATTTTCAGGCATTAAATAGTCTGGAATAATCAGCAAACAGGAAAATATTAAACATTCTCCGTAATATCCTCAATTTCGCGATTTTGAATTCAGGGTGATAATTTACCTACTACACAAGGAGAATCGCTTTGAGAGAAACAGTCCTCTCCATGAAAAAAATTGACAAGAGATTTACAGGAGTTCATGCCTTAAAGGGTGTGGACTTTGAGCTGAGGGCCGGAGAAATCCATGCTCTTGTCGGTGAAAATGGTGCCGGTAAATCCACTCTTATGAAAGCCCTGACAGGAATCTTTCCCAAAGATTCGGGTGAAATTCATTATCTAGGTAAATTGTATAACCCCCGGGGACCCAAAGAGGCCTTGAGCAGGGGGATCGGAATCATCCATCAGGAACTGCATATGATGGATCATCTCACTGTGGCTCAGAACATCTTCATTGGACGGGAGTCTATGAAGAAAAATCGTTTATTTCTGGATGATAAATTGCAGAATGAACGTACCGTTGAGTTGTTCAAGCGTCTGAATATGGACATTGACCCAACAGAAGTTTTGGGGCGTCTGACCGTCGGTAAACAGCAGATGGTCGAAATAGCCAAAGCGGTCTCCCACAATTTAAAGGTTTTGATTCTGGATGAACCCACCGCGGCTTTGACCGAAACGGAAATCAAGGAACTTTTCACCATCATGAGAGACCTGGCCGGCAAGGGTGTCGGCATGATCTACATTTCACACAGAATGGATGAGATCGGAAAGATCACCAACAGAGTTACCGTTCTCAGAGACGGAGAATATGTCGGTACCGAAGATACCGATAAGCTGATCAAAGAAGACATCATCAATATGATGGTGGGACGGGTCATATATGAGAATCCCAAGGCTCAGAGCAATGTCCCGGCTGATGCCGATGTTGTTTTGAAGGTGAACAGTCTGAATTCCGGCCGTATGGTCAAGGATGTCTCCTTTGAATTAAAAAAGGGCGAGATCCTGGGATTTGCGGGCCTGATGGGTGCGGGTCGAACAGAAACTGCCCGGGCTATTTTCGGGGCAGAAAAGATTGAGACAGGTACCGTGGAAATCAAGGGCAGACCCGTGAGAATCACATCTCCCAGGGATGCCGTGCGTCATGGAATCGGATATCTGTCGGAAGACAGAAAAAAATTCGGCCTGGCGGTGAATCTGGATGTGACGGATAACGCCATCATGGCGTCTTATGACGATTATGAAAAAGGCCTTTTTATTCATAAGAGTCATATTGCAGAGATTACAGAAAGCTATGTTGAGACTCTGAAGATCAAGACCCCCACGGTCTTTCAGCTTTTAAAGAACCTTTCGGGGGGTAATCAGCAGAAAGTCGTTATCGCCAAATGGCTGATCAAGGACTGCGAGATCCTGATCTTCGATGAACCCACAAGAGGTATTGACGTCGGAGCCAAGAGTGAGATCTACACATTGATGAATGAACTGGCCAAAGCGGGGAAGTCTATCATTATGATTTCATCGGAGCTGACTGAAATTCTGAGAATGAGTGACCGAATCGTCGTTATGTGTGAAGGTCGGGTCACTGGCGAATTGGATATCAAGGATGCCAATCAGGAAGAAGTTATGAAATTGGCTACAAATAGAGCCGTCCTTTAAGTCCTTCGGCCCTGAGCGATAAAGACACCAAGGCCCTTAGGCCTCGACAAGAAAGACACCGAGGCTGTAAATCAGCCTCGGTAGATGAATAGGAGTAACGTAAAATGACTTTAAGCCAAAAAATAAAAGAAGTGGGGCTACTGAAGTTTCTGGCTCCCGCCGCCTTGGTCATCCTGTATATATTCTTTGGTATTTTTGGAAGGAAC
>NZ_JAQIBL010000300.1 GCF_027859075.1 Oceanispirochaeta sp.
ATTCCTGTACTGAACTACGGTCTGTTTCTCGCCTGGGCCAATGGACTTCTGCCAAGAGCATTAGAACCATTCCCCGATCTAATAGATTTATTTCTCAGTGAGTAGTTTTGAGTACCAGAGATAAATTATTACAGCTACCGAAGCAATGTTATTGCTTCGGTGTTTTATTCAATTAGGCCTAAGGGGGTGGTTTAATAGATTTATTTCTCTATGAGTAGTTCAGACTACCAGAGCAAGTAACATTGCTCTGGTGATTTATTCAATAAGGCCGAAGGGCCTTAATTTTATCTTTGAATTCAAACACGACGTCTCCACCCTGCTTGATTTGGATATTATTGGGTAAAAAAACCCATCGTGCATCGTTTTCGACATCTTCCCATATCCCCTGGGGGAATGCTGCCAGTTCATTAAGTCCGGCAGAGAGGTAGACGGTTGCACAGAACATCAGGATGATGCACAGGTAAAGCTTCTTCATTCAGGCTCCTATATTAATTATATATCAGAAGTGGGGGCGACAAAAAGAGGGATTATAAGGATTGTGCGGGCCTCGTTTCCGGTTTATGATGGGCAACATGAAAAATATGAAAATGACCACAATGGACATCGCCTGTTCGGTCAGTCTGATGGCCTATTCGGCCAGCATGGTGGCGACTCCCATCTGCCTGATCGTCCTGATGAAAGAGATGAACCTGAACCTTTCCGAAGGGGGGGGGATTGAGGCGGTCCGGACCATACTCCTTATTGGAGTGCTCCTGATCAGCGGCCTGGCCGCTTCAAGATTCGGAAAAACCGCCCTGCTGAATACGGGAGGTTTTCTTCTGGCGGCGGGCCTTTTTATCTATGCGGCGGCTCCCAACTACCCCATGGTCCTGGCGGCGATGATCCTCATCGGTGTGGGCGGGGGTCTGCTGGAAGCCCTGATCAATCCCCTGGTTCAGGACCTGCATCCCGGCGATTCAGGTCGTTACCTCAATGTGGTCAACGCCTTTTTTTCCGTCGGCGTTTTGATGACGGTTCTTTCGGTGGGAGAACTCCTGTCCCGGGATATCCCCTGGCGGTCCATACTGGTAGGTCTGGGAGTCGTCTTCACCCTGATCTCCTTTTTCTTTCTTTTCAGCAGCCGTCGTGCCCATAAAACAGGGCAGATTCCTGATAACAGCTATAAAAATCCACTCTCCCATACAAAGAAACTCCTGAAAAAGAGACGCTTCTGGGTCTTTGCCCTGGCCATGCTCTGCGGAGGCGGCACGGAAGCGGCCTATACCTTCTGGAGTGCCAGTTATATTCAGCTCTACTATGACACCCTCCCCCGGGCAGGAGCCCTGGGAACCGCCTTGTTTGCTCTGGGCATGATCATAGGACGTCTGGGCAGCGGCTTGATCAAACAGCACCATCTCCCGACACTCATCCTCATCTCCGCGGCAGGAGGCCTGGTTTTCAGTCTGGGATTCTTCTGGATCAGCGGCCTGATCTCCCTGATGGTCCTGCTTTTTTTCGCAGGATTGGCCGTGGCCTGCTTCTGGCCCAGCATCCAGTCCTATGCGGCCGACCGGATGGAAGGGGACTCCACCATGCTCTTTATCCTCCTTTCAACTGCAGGAATTCCCGGATTTTCCATCATCGTGTGGACCATGGGAAAGATCGGCGATACCTGGGGACTCAAGGCCGCATTTGCCGTGATCCCCGTGCTTTTTCTCACCCTCCTGATCACCATTGGAATCGAGAGCCGAAACTCCGCTAAGGCAGTCAAGCCTTGAAATTACTCGAGGAAAAGTCCAATATAGGGCTATGAGTACCATTATTGAACCGAAGATCCTGAAAGGCTTCAGGGATTTTCTACCGGCAACAGAAATTGAAAGAAAACGGGT
Source organism: Oceanispirochaeta sp. (assembly GCF_027859075.1). Lineage (NCBI taxonomy): Bacteria > Pseudomonadati > Spirochaetota > Spirochaetia > Spirochaetales > Spirochaetaceae > Oceanispirochaeta > Oceanispirochaeta sp. The sequence continues at coordinate 1,869 of NZ_JAQIBL010000300.1, forward strand.
GATCCGTCTTTTAGAGAATACCTTTGAAGGCTACGGTTTCGTCCCTATAGATACGCCTGTCCTGGAATATTCTGAAGTCCTTCTGGGCAAAGGCAGCGGCGAAACGGATAAACAGATGTACCGTTTCTTAGACAATGGCAAACGGGACGTGGCCCTGCGTTTTGATCTGACCATCCCCTTTGCCCGATTTATGGCTAAGAACCGCAGCCAGCTCTACCTCCCCTTCAAGCGTTACCACATCAACAAGGTGTGGCGGGGAGAAAACACTCAGAAGGGCCGGTACCGTGAGTTTACCCAGTGCGACTTTGACATAGTAGGCACAGACTGCGCCTCGGCGGACTTCGAGATCCTGATGATGATGCGCCGCTCCCTGGGGGCCCTGGAGGTTCCCGGCTGCACCATCAGTCTGAACCACAGGGGCATCTTCAACCGCTTTCTGGATGTGATGGGTCTGAAGCATCAGAGTGAAGACATCCTGAGGACCGTGGACAAACTATCCAAGATAGGCCGGGAAGAAGTGTTCCTTCAGCTGAGCACTGTTTCCGATGCAGACAAGGCCGGCAAAATTCTGGATTTTATTCAGAAGGAAGACAGCTTTACAGAGACCCTCTCCAAGATAGAATCCCTGGCAGGCGGACCCGCCGAAGATACACTCCGTCTCAAAGAGATTTACTCCTATATTCAGGAACTGGGACTGGAAGAAGCCTTCGAGCTGAACCCCTCCATCACCAGAGGCCTTGACTACTACACGGGAATCGTCTTCGAAACATTCCTGGACGACCTCCCCTCCATCGGCTCGGTCTGTTCGGGAGGACGGTACAACAATCTGGCAGGACTCTACACCAAGGAATCCCTCCCCGGTGTGGGAAGCTCCATCGGCCTGGACCGTTTGATGGCAGGACTTGCCGAGCTGGGGCGCTCAACAGAAAAAAACAGCCATACCCAGCTGCTCATCCTCAACATGGAAAACAGCCTTGTGGGGTATTATCACAGACTCGCAGAAGAGTTCCGGGAAGCCGGATTCTACTGTGAGGTCTACCATGAACCCAAAAAATTTGCGGTTCAGATCAAATTTGCCGAGGCCAAGGGGATTCCCCTGGTCCTCATTTGCGGCAGCAACGAAAAAGAAGCCGGTACGGTCAACCTCAAAAACCTGAAGACAAGGGAGAGTTTTGAGGGACTGATTCCGGAGGACGCCTTGATTAAGGCAGGAGAAATCATAGTTTGAATTTTAAAGAACTACCAGTTTACCGGGATAAAGCCCGTATCTTAAAGAGCCTGGAAGACCATCAGGTTGTAGTAGTGGAAAGCCCCACCGGATCTGGAAAAACGACCCAGATCCCCCTCATCCTTCACGAAGCGGGATACACCTCCCGGGGGATGGTAGGAGTCACACAGCCCCGGCGTATCGCCACACTCTCTGTGAGTGACTACATTGCCCGTCAAACCGGCAGCAAGGTGCCCGGCATGGTGGGTTACAAGATGCGTTTTGAAGACAAGACCCTTCCGGAAACCCGGATGAAAATCATGACAGACGGGACACTCCTGCAGGAGATGAAGACGGACCCCATGCTCCACCAATACTCGGTGATCATGGTGGATGAGGCTCATGAACGCAGCCTGAATATCGACTTTATCCTGGGACTCCTCAAGACCATTCTGGCCGAACGCTCCGACTTTAAGGTCATCATCAGTTCGGCCACCATCAATGCAGCCATGTTTTCCGAATACTTTGACAGAGCCCCGGTGGTGACCATCGATACACCGGTCTATCCCGTGGCCATGGTATATGATCCGCCGACCAAACTGGGCGACCCGGAACAACTGGCTGCCAAGATAACGAATACGGTGGAACGGGCGGTCAACGACCGCCGGAAAGGAGATGTTCTTATTTTCCTGTCTGGTGAGAAAATCATCAAAGACACCATTGCCATGCTGAATCTCTCACCGGTGCGAAAAAAGCTGTTGATTCTGCCCCTCTACGGGCGGCTCAGCAAGGAAGAGCAGGAACGGATCTTTATCAAGACCCCCTTCGGGAAGACCAAGGTAGTCGTCTCCACCAATATTGCAGAGACCTCTGTCACCATCGAAGGAATCACCACGGTGATCGATTCGGGACTGGCGAAGCAGAACTTCTATAACCCCCGGACCTTTACCTCATCCCTTATCGAAACAGAGATATCCCAGGCCTCGGCCAATCAGAGACGGGGACGGGCAGGCCGAACCCAGCCGGGAACCTGCTACCGCCTCTACTCCAAGGAATCTTTTACCCCGCGGCCCTTGTTTACACGGGAAGAAATTTACCGGACAGACCTGGCGGAAGTGGTCCTCCGAATGGCCGAACTGGGAATCAGTGATTTTCAAAGCTTCGACTTTATCTCCCCTCCCGGGAGAAAAGGCATTCTCGGCGCCATAGAAACCCTCAAACTCCTGAATGCCCTGGATGAGAAGAACAAGCTTACCTCGGTGGGCCGAATGATGACCCCCTTCCCTCTGATGCCCCGGCATGCCCGGATGATCGTAGAATCTATCATGAACTATCCGGATGTCCTCCGGGAAACCCTGATCGCCGCGGCCTTCCTCAGCACCAACAGCCCCTACCTCCTGCCCCAGGGTGAGGAGATGGAAGCCAGACGGGCCCACCACCACTTCCGGGATAACCGGGGAGACTTTGCGGCCTACCTGAAACTTTTTGAAGGATTCAATAACGCTCCCGACCAGACAGCCTTCTGCAAGCTCTATTACCTGGAAGAGCGGACCATGGGTGAACTGGTCAACATTCAGGGACAGCTGGAGGATATCGTGGGAGGCATGGGTATTCCCATCGGTGAAGGCGGCTCTCTGGACGACTACCTCTGCGCCTGTGCCCGGGGGAATATTCAGTTTGTCTGTGTCCGCTCCGGCCGGGGCAGCTACAAGAGTCTGACCGCCGACAGAATTCTCATTCATCCCGGTTCCACCATGTTCCGGGAGAGCCCCCCCTTTATCGTGGCCGGGGAGATCGTCCGGACCAGCCAGACCTATGCCCGTTCGGTGTCTCCCCTGACCCGACAACTGATCAGCCGCACCAGCAAGGATCTGGCCCTCCAGCTGGAACCTCAGGGTGTCGCCCGTATCAAGGGCAGCATGAAAGAGAAAAAGAAGCGGGACAGCTCCCTGGAAATCACCATCGGCAGGACCGCCTTTCCCGTGGTTCAGCCCAAGAAAGGCAAGAAGAAAATGGCTCTCATCGATTGGAACTCTGCCTGGAAAGAGCTGAAAAACATGGCTCCCGAGCAGTGGCCTGATTATAAGGGAATGAAGGGTATTCTCAGCTGGGAAGGCCGGGAAATACTCTCGGGCACTCCCCTGAGCATGGTGTTTAAAATCATCACCATGATCAATCCTAAGAAGGATATCCTCACGGGCATCCCGGATAAGAATTTCAGCACTGAAAACGGCAAGCACATGAATGAATTGGCCGAACACATGCATATCCTGCTGAAAATCTCGTCCTCCGGGAAAAGAAAAAAGTCGGCCTACGGGATCATCACCCTGCAGACCGATGGAGAGGGGCATTTCTGGTTCCGCTCTGTCAGGAACTTCACCAATGCAGTGAATGAGTCTCTGGCCTCTCTGGAGCTCCTGGCCGACCAGGTGTCGGAAGAGCTGGAAGGAGAGCAATGGGGACTGGTGAACAAGGCCTACAGACGGGTGGACAGTTTTATCTCATTGTAGAAAACAGGAGGGATCAGGACTTAGTGTGGAATCGGCAGGATATGATGGATAAAACCTCATCCTGCACTTGATACACGAGTCTGTGTTCCTGATCGATTCTTCTGGACCAGCAACCCTGAAGCTGAAATTTCAGGGGTTCGGGTTTACCGATCCCCTGATAGGGTTCCCTTTGAATGGCCTTAATCAGATCATTTATTTTTTTTAAGGTTCTCTTATCGTTTATCTGCCAAAAGAGATAATCCTTCCATGAATCCTCAGTAAATAAAATATTCATTTATTCATTTTATTAAGATCCTGAAAATTATGAATAGAGACATGTCCCTCTTCTAACTGCTCCAGGGATTGCAGCAGATGTGCCGTATTGGCCTTTGTGGAGAGGAGATACTGGGTTTCTATCAGACTGTTGTAGTCGTCCAGAGAGAGGAGAACAATATTTTCACTATTCTTTCTTGTCACAATAAGAGGCTCATGGTCCTCATAAACATGATCCATATGATCTTTGAGACTTTTTCGGAGATCTGTATAATTCACGGCTTTCATAAGTACAGAATAAAGTACCTTTTATGGTACGTCAAGTAAGATATCAGGCTTTAAGAACTTCCAGTACAAAATCGGGGTCCAGGAATTCGATACGGATATCCTGGGGCCCTGCGGGAAGGATATAGCGCAGCTTGCCCCTCTGCTTCTTCTTATCCATCTTCATGGCTTCCAGTATCCCGACAGGATCTTCCGGGGCCTCCAGTTCATAACCGTAGTCTAAAAAGAGCTGTTTCATCTCATCCGCCCAGGCGGGTTTCGCCAGACCGAGTCTGACCGAGGCCTCCAGGGCTTTACCCATTCCCCAGACGACGCCTGCTCCATGGCTCCAGCGGAACTCACTCACCGCTTCCAGGGCATGACCGAAGGTATGTCCCAGATTCAGGAAAGCCCTTCTGCCTTTTTCGCGCAGGTCCTCTTCCACCAGGGCGCCCTTCACGAGGATGCAGCGACGGATTATCTGAGCCAGAACCTCGGGGTCCCGGGCCAGAACGGACTCGCGCCGCTCTTTTATGAGATTTAACAACGCAGCATCGCCGATGATGGCGGTCTTCAAGACTTCCCCCAGACCGTTCCTGTACTCTTTTTCCGGCAGATCCCCCAGGATTTCCGGACAGATCCGGACCTCTTCCGCCGGGTAGAAGGAACCGATCATATTTTTGTACACTCCCGCATCGATCCCGGTCTTACCACCCAGGGCGGCATCCACCATGGCCAGAAGGGAAGTGGGAATCAGAATAACCCGGCAGCCCCGCATATACAGGCTTCCTGCAAAGGCGGTCATATCGGTAACCACCCCACCTCCGGCCCCGCAGATCACGGAGTCCCGGGCCAGGCCCTCTTTCATGGCTAATTTTAAAATTTTGTCCACAGCGTCCCACTGTTTGCCCTCCTCACCGGGGGTGAGAATGACTTCTGCCAATCCTTCTGGACGGCTGATCAGGGATTTGGTATGACTGTCGGCCACAAAAAGGGCCGTATCTTCGGGCAGCAGATCCTGTTTATCGTATAAAACGGCTCTGCTGGGAAAGCCGCCGAAAGTAAATGACTTGATAATTTCCATATTTTCAGTATAAATCGACTGCCCTGAGGGGGTAAAGGGGGGATAAAAATCGGAACCTGTCCGAACCTAAAAGGCTTGAGAATTTCAATCACGTTGTGATATTGTATGATCATGAAAGAAAATATTATTATAATAGCCCTATTAATAAGCCTTTTGGGGGCAGCCGGGGCACAGGAAACCCATAAACTGGAAAGATATATAATCA
>NZ_JAQIBL010000301.1 GCF_027859075.1 Oceanispirochaeta sp.
CCCCGGGAGGCTGCTACTCTGGTTTCGTAGACTTCGATGAGAGTCTCAAGGTTGGTATTTGTATAATCTGATTTGAACATCTGGAAGTCTTGTCCAGGTTCAAGGTTATTCATGATGAGGGCTTTGTCTCCGACATGGACCGTATCGATCCCGGGAGTGTATGTCGATTCTGTTGTCTCTGATTGATCTGAATTGATAAGGAAATCAGGTTTCTTGACGTATGCGTCTTTATCTGTTTTAACGACTCCCATCCAGGTTGAGGCAGAAGCCATCTTTTCAATTTCGTTGATCTCTACTTCTGTCAGGCGGGAAAGCTCATAGGCCAATGAGGCAAATTCCGGGACGCCTCTGGACTCCCCAGGCATCGGATTAGCTTTGTAGTGGATCACAAACCTGCGGCCAGAGCCTCCGAAGTAGGCTATTCGTGTATGTTTAGCTCCGAATCCTTCCTGGACCCATATAGCGACCTCACGGCCTATATTATCAAACTCTACACCGTCAACAACCTTCGCACCACGGGCCTTGATTGCTGCGACATTTATACCATCATGAGGGCTTGTGATTTGATCATTGTTGATTATTTGAAGTGCGACATTTGATATTCTGCGGGCGTCTGACATGTACCTGATGATCCCGAATACTTCCCCGTCAATGTCTCCGATCTTATAGACCATTCTTTGCAGCTGCTGAAAAGTTAAAACGCCTTCAGTATCGGCCTCTTTACTTGTGCTGTAAAGTTTCCATCGGTTTTCAATATCAACTGTCCATTGCCTTTTTTCTTCAGGGGTTCCGGGAGAGTCTGTTATCATATCCCATAATGGGGTGCTCTCCCAGGACATGCCGACATTGACCACGGAGTCAACAAACCGCCGTGTCATTCCCTTGGCTGTGAGTGATTCCCGGTATACTTTGCGGGCAATATCACGGCGTGCGGATTCATCACCAAATGAAAAATTGGTATTATAGCTGATCCGGCCAAACTTTGAACCGTGATCATTCATCTTGTTATCATCTCTGTGGTGGATGTGATTCACTATTTCTTTGGTTATTACTTTAGGCTTGAATGGGTTTCTCATCTACGGCTTGACCTCCAGGAGACTATTGATCCACTGCCGTTCAGTGCATCGTAACGGCGTTCCCAGAGTTGTAATGATTGTTCTATGGTTGATAAGGATGAACGGGTTACGGACATGACGCCGTGTCCATCGTTGAATGAATAGGATTGACCGTTAGCTATGGCATCGATCATTTCAGAGTACAAAGTCAATTTAGCTTCGATTTGCGCCTGTGTGAAATATCCCATTGCGCTAAATATAAACCCATGATGTGAATTATGCAATATATATTTTACGTTTGTCGTATATTTTTATACTATTTTTACGTATTTCGTATTGAAGTAATAGGATTAGGGCCAAAAAAAGCCCCCTATTAAGGGAGCTTTATTCATTTATTCAATAGATTATCAATCGATGTCTAGATCGTTTTCATAATATTCATCCATAACCTCTTGCGTTTCTTCAAAAGACATTTTCTTAAGCTCATATTCAAGCCTTAATCTTTCTGAGTTCGCCTCTGCGATCTTAACCTTAAGAAGTTCCATTTCTTTACAGACTTCCATCTGCCTTGAAAACATTTCAATGTTTGTCATTATTTCACATCCTATACCCGTTGTTTTTTACAAATTGATCAAGCGTCTCACCACACACAGAATAGAAGGAAGATCTTATTTCTTTCATCTTCTCTGGTATATTACGAAGGAACAGTTGTTTGTCCATATCTCTTCCTGGTTCAGTCAACGCCCAAGTAGACACCATCATGTCTTCTCTCTCTGATTTACTGCTTCCTGTTATATTCCCTATCTTCCTATACCAACTCATCCACGAAGCAGATAAACCAGTAAGAAGACCTGTTACTGATTTGTATTCTCTGGTGTAGTCATATCCTTGTGCTAATCTAAGAACAAATATTGATCTTATTGCGGCCCTTGAATATCTTTTTACGGCGGTAGGACACTCTGAAAAAAAGTAATCCATTTCTGATTGTAGTGATTCATACACGGATGCTCTAAGCATCGTATTCTGAACATGCACTGATCCATCTGCCATAAGATCTCTAATCAAAGAAGCTGCTGTCTGGTCACACAAGCCGGGAATACCGGATATGTCTGTATGACTTCTTGATTGTCCTCTGTCTTGTATTACATCCATTGGAGTTAATGGACCTTTCCCATCTACTGGGGATGCTGTTGCCATTAGGAAATTTATGGTCACACCAGATGTTACAACGGCACTAAGCCTATGCTGACCATTAAGGATAAAACCTTCATCAGTTAAAAGTATTGTTTCTCCATTCTCTATCCAAGAACCGTTTGCCATATCTCTTGAATATCTTCTAATAGTAGCTGTTCTAAGTTTCCTATTATCTATATTCCTAGATAGCATTTTTGCTGCTTTTGTAGGGTTGACTTCTACAACCTCTGTTTTGATGATCTGCGTCTTTCGGTATTCGTGCATTTTCTATTCCTCATTGTTTATCCATTGACGAATTACAGAATCTGCATTATTCTTATCCTCATCAGACAAGTGTCTTAATACGCTTTCTGCATATACAATTATCTTCTTTGCGGAAGACTCTCCATGATTAAAGTCGGAATCGGTTGGTACGGTATCCGGCTTTTTTATTTCCTGATAAGCCCTGTTAATAGTTTTTGTTCCTGCATTTACCTCCTGCCTGATTTGTTCAGGTGCTTCATTCATTACCTTCTTATACTTTGAGGCAGTATCAATACTGACCCCGGCATAATCTGCCATTTCTTTTGTGGTGTTGATTGGTTGGACTTTTTCAGATTCCTGAAAAGGTGCAGATTCATACTGATTACCGTGATATTCCTGCTGCTTCTCTTTTGCCTTCTCTTCCAGAAGTTCAGCCCTTTTCATTCCGAGTTTAAGCATATCAGACTTTGATAGATTCCTCCTTCCTTTCTGGTTGTCGATCATCCACACCATAACTTCTTCACGGTCTTCAAAGTGCATATCAATTTTTTTGATATTGACATTTATGTTCTGTAAAATATCATATCTGTTATGACCGTCAACAATTATGTTTTTACCTTTCCATACAATGATCGGTTCTCTCTGGCCTTCTGTCTCAATAGAGAATTTTAGAGAAGCTCTTTCTTCTTTTGTGAGGCACGGAATTAAGTTTCTAAATTCTTTGTCTATTTTAATTGCCATCAATCGCCACCTCTCTCATCCCTTTCGGCTTGCCTTCTTGCCATCTCAATAAAGTATGCTTTCTTACTTAGATGAGAATACAATTTCATGTGCTCAAGAATCTTTTTCTCAAGCTCGCCTTTAATGTTAATTTGTACTACCATATTTACTCCTAGTGTTTATTATATATCTTTTAATGATATTGTCAATATCTATTTTGCTTTCTTTTCGGATTTCACGTACTGCCAGAATATAGGCCATGTGAAATTCAATTCCTCATCGATGATCTTGGCTTCCTTCAGGTAATTTTCGGCGGTCTGTTTGTATGCGTACACTAACGCCAAATTATAAACCCGGCAGTCAAGTTGTTCATTACGTCTGGACCCGGCATCCCATATATATTTCTTCCCGGCTGCTGTGGTCTTCAGGACTCTTGACTCTGCTGTCAATCGGTTGTAATGATCCCGTGTGTAGTCCATAGGAAAGTGACAGTATCCCTCAGGGCTTCTACCGTCCTCATACTGGCCTTTGGCAAGGTCTTGGTATGTCTCCTGCTTTAGTAGGTCTGTGTTAACATTAAGACGCTGTATAGCCAATCCTGAGACTTCAAAGAATTTGATATGCTCCCGGCCTTTCATTAGGGTCTCTGATCCCATGACCGGGAATACGTTCGATCCCATTCCAGCACAAAATTCATAAACTATCTGCGTCCTGAATCCTGAGTCAATTCCTGAGAGCATGATTTTATGACCTGCGTATTCAGCTTGAATGATTGATTTTAATGCCGTCCAACATTCGTTGTAAATGTCTGAGGTGTCACCAGGGATGGTAATATAATCAACTGACCAACTGACCTTGTCATGGCCCCAGGCGACTATCTCACATTCTATCCTTGACTTTGCTCCACCTTGGATGTCTGCCCCGAGTGTGAGGAAATAAGGCTCTGCCTCTTCCGGAAGGAATCCTTTCTTGTAAGTTCTGTTTCTGGTCAAGAGTGCTTCCAGTTTCGGACGTTCTCCCCGGTCCTCAAATGCTTCGCCGAGTACAGTATTGATCCAGACTTGAAATTCAAGCGGCGGGAATCCACGGTGTTTTATCTCAAGAAATTCCATTGCTATTGTTTCCCATGATGTAAACCCGATCGGAGCGTAGAGAGCGTTCATGTGATAGGACTTCAACCCGGGACGCCTGGCCATTGATGTCGGCTTCCAGTATGCAGATCCGCCCATCTTTTTGTCAGGGAGGAAGAAATCTTTATCAGCATTTGTCCAATGGCCTTTGCATTCCTCACATTCGTAATGGACAGAGCCTTCAATCAGCCTGTCATCATCGTCGTGATCGAACTTTAAACCGCCCGGATCTTCCTTTTTACCCCAGCGGAGATCCTGCATATGTCCACAATGCTTACACTCAACCATGTATTTCCTCTGATCACCCTCTTTATAGAGCCTTAGAATCTTAGAATTGTGCTTTAATTTCGGTGAAGATTCCCAAAGTATCTTATATTCATTCTGAAAAGCTCCGCATCTGCGCCTGAAAAGTCCTACAGGGTCCCCTTCTTTCCCGATGTTATCGGCGAATCCGTCTACCTCAGTCACGTTCAGGAACTTAAATCCAACTGATCTTTTGAAAAAAGAACTGTTCGGCCCCCCGGCCATGATGGACCCACCAGGGAATGCCTTCATTACTGTCTTGTCCATGGTCTTCTTCTGAGTGTCCCGCTTTTTTACGTTACCAATCTTATAGCCTATGCCTGATTCGTTGATCAGTGAGTCAATACGGCCCTGCATCTGGATCTCTGCCATGGCAACGTCACTCGTAATATATCCCATATCACAGGGGAAGGCGTCTATCATTGCACCGATCCAGTTTTCACCGATGGAGACAGTCGAGCCTATTCGAGCGGGCTTCATAAACACGACTTCCCGGGTTTCATCATCTGAAGGGCTGAGGCAGTCGGCGAGCTCCCTGAGGTACGGGGTGAAGTCAAAAGAGAAAGGTCCCTGAAGTGGACCCTCTTTCAATACCCGGTTCTTTTCAGCCCATTCAGAAACTAATGTCCGGCTGATCTCTGTCGGTATGATCTCGCTTGCCCGTTTTATGATTACGTCAATGGCGTTCTGATAGGCTGCTTTTTTTGTCATTATTAAATGTCGTCTCTTCGGTTCTCATAACAATCATCACAAAGTGTAATTAACTCTTCTATTCCATCAATCTCTAAAACATATGGGTCTATTATTTCTTCCACTGTTTCATCTTCTTTCCCACAAATATCACATGTTAAATATTCCATCAGTCTTTTTCCTCCAGTGCTTCGATGAGTTTCCCGCCCTCTTTCTCCAGGCCACGGGCTGCACCTTCAATGGTTTTCTCAATGGCTGTCTTTATCTCTTTTTCTATGCGGTCACGGAGAGCTGTATCACCCCTGGCCACACGGGAACCGATATTCAGGAAGTTGTTTCTTATTCCTTCGGCAAAGAATCCGATATAGATTGCCATGAGGTCAGCCGGGATCAGGTCTTTCATTTCAGTATCATGCTTCCTGTCTAGTTGCCTGGCCATCTTCTTCTTTAGGAGGATATCAGCTCTCTTTTTCTGATCGTCCAGAGGGTCATGGGTAGGAACATCTGCCGGGATTATGCCTCCCCGCTGTGCAAAAGTCTTATTGTCCAGGCCGACCATGTAGGAATGATTCGATGGGTCAAGAGTGTCATAGCCCTCAGATGTCTTGTTCAGCTTCCCGGCTCTACGGGCTTTGTAGATTGCTGAGGCAGAGACTCCGCATACATCCCCGAAGTCTTGATCAGTCCTTAGTATTGGCATTTTCGTGTCCTTTTACATACATGAGTGATAGTTCTTTTGCCTTGTCTGCTCCTTGTCTTATATGGAAACTAACCTCTACTGTATATTCTTCAGAGTCTAATACTTCAACCTCGTTATACATTTGCTCTATTCTGTATTTTCCATTTTCCCTGTTCACACCCTCAATGGCTCCTTGAAGTAGGATCGGGTATACAATGCTTTCATCAATATCTATTAGGTTTCCGGAATGGCTCTTCTCGCATCTTGTAAAACAATAGCTGTCTGCCATCTTCCACTTTCCATTTTTTGACGTCGGGGCATTCCTCTTCGTTAATTCAAAACCATCAGCCTTCTCAATCAGCCACTTTGCTAATGCAATATTCATATCATCTCCTTCAATATTTCATTCAGGGTTTCAGATGACTTGTAAAAATGGGTTACGGTTTCAAAGACTGAAAAGGTTTTCCATTGAGTATCGATATTTTTGAGAATGTGAAAAAGGTAATATTGTTCCCGGAGGTCTTTGTCCGTGCTGAGTTTCAATCTTCCTGTATTCCTGTTTCTCTCAAGGTCCGGAGGCAATTGGCCGGACTCGTTTAGAAATCTGAATGATTCAAAAAACTTTAGGTCCTTTGGTGTTGCTGATTGCCTGTTTTTGACTGCCTGGATGAAAGAGTCTTTGTTGATTCCGTTGCTCATGATTTCTCCTCGTGAATGTTTCCGATTATTTCTATTTCAGAGTTTAACAAAAATAGTTGATCAACTATAAAAGTTGAAATAGGATCACGAAGCCAGAAGCACCCATTTTCATATACAACAATATATCCATTCTTATCCTTATCACCCTCATAAATATCTTTTCCGTTTTTATCTTTTAGTCCTGTGTATTGTTCTAATAACATGTAGTCCTGTGAACCGCTAAGAGTTACCCCATCCTCCCACCAAGTCCAAGTGTCGGATATTTTATCATAATATCTTTTACTGTGTTCACTCCATATTCTAAACTTAATCTCTCTCATAATATTCCCCTTTGTTACGTTTTTGTAGGATTTACCAACCGGCTGGCATATTTTCAGTGTGCGGATTTTCCTCACTCGCAGAGCTTAGACCCATTGTACTCCGCCCTAGGGCCACCAGAACCTACTTTTTTTGGCAGATTATACCCATACGCCCTTGCTATGCTCTCAACTTTCTTGTCATTAAGAAGGAATGGCCTATACACACCATGGCACTTCTGTTCTCCTCTTATATAATGGATCTCCCCATTAAACACTTCACAAACCATGTCAATCATCTCCTCGGCTCTCTTGGCATCATGATACTCAGATGTTACGCTCCCGATGGTCTCCCTGATATGCTGCAACTCAATAGGGCTGTACATGACTTTGTCCTCTGTACAGATCCAGCCGTTTGTATTCCGGCTGTACATAATCCCCAGGGCTTCATGATAGACAGGAGCTGACCAGCTCATTGATATTTCATTTCAAGGCCAAGACAAAGAGCGATGTATCTTTCAAGATCTGCCCCTTTACTTCCCTGCCACCCTTTCAGCATATAAATGCAATCGGCGTCCATTAAAGCTTTTGTATCTGCCCTTATATAATCACTCCATTCAGGAGGATCTGATTCTTTCAATAAAAACTCGACTCTTAGAGCAGAGGCTATTCTTACCGGATTGATGACAATGTAATCAGACAATAGCTCTTTCTCAGCTTTCATAAATGCTTCACGGTTAAAATCTTTGATCCCTGTCATTGGCCCTGATATGTAAATTGTCTTCATGCCTTATCCACAAATTGTTCTATAAAATCGTCAATCATGTTCTCGTGATCATCTGGATATCCGCAACTGTCTGATTTTAATTCCATGAGTAATTCAATCGCCTCTCTTAATTGCTCTGTTTGTTTCTGGACTTCCTCTGCATCACATAATGGAAGTCCTTTGTGGCTATAATCGGATTTAACATCAGGAACCAGCTCTTTTATGTCTTTCACAATATTCCCCCTAATTCCCACTTATCACAATCAACTGGGCTGGTGCAATATTTGAAAATATCACAGTTTTTCCGTAGTCCGCAATTTCGGCAACATTTCATTGATTCAATCTGTTTTCTTAACTCTTCATTCTCTTTTTCAATCCTATCAAGATCAGACTCCTTCACTCCAACATAGGAGCCCTTTAAAAATTGGCCATCAAGTGCAATATGTCTTTTAATCTTTTCCACTCTCTCCCCCTTACAAATATGATCCTCTATAAATCCTGAAATATGATTGTTGCAATTATCACAAATCATTAAACCCCCATTTTACGTCTGTAGAGCATCGCTAACCCTTCAAAGGTACTTGTCTATCACTTTCCATATTAAATCGGCTGGCTGTACTCTCACGGCCATAGAATCAAAGATTTAAGCCATTAGTCACAGTCAATTATCTCAATATCCACGATAAAAGGCGATGAAGTAAAATCCCATTGTGATATATTTTCCCCTGCCCTTATGGAAACACGGCGTCCAAACCTCGCACCATTTCCGTCCAGTCCATTTTATTTCAATCAAATAGTTCACTCCTTTTTTAGTTGTGATCATCACTCCACCTCGATCTCAACTCTCTCAATATCCCTGGTCCTGACGCTGTATGACTTGCCTTCTGTTGTGCGGAAATGGAGAGAGCTGAACTCATCCCATGTATTCGGATTGAATATGTGATTCACCTTGTATTCAGACTCGCTGCCATCGTCAAAGAAAATTGTTAATGTTCTGTTCATTTTGCCTCCTGATTTTATCTTGTAGTCAAATAATCCATTTTCCCAATCTTTCTTCATGTCTTCCATCATCAATTCGCCGACATTGTAATCAGGATATTTGTCCATTGTATCTCCTAGATTTCCCTTCCATCTCGATTACATTCTCCCTGAACCTGTCCAGGGTTGCTGTCGGCATGATCTCCCTGACATGTGCCTTGTCTGTCGCATTGCAAATCAGAACTGTTCGCCTCATCCAGTTATACCGATTGTTCAGAATCTCAAATAATTGAGCCTTATTGAAATCAGTATCATTCGACTTTCCGATCTCATCGACTATCAACAGATCAACATTTTCCAGGTCTTTCATCCGCTTGCTGAATGTACCATCTGAGAATCCGGCCTTGATCTCGTTAATCAGTCCGACCTCGGTAAGAACTTTGAAAGACTTGATTTCTCCGGAACTCAGAAGATCTTTGACAAGAGCATAAGCCGCCCATGTTTTACCGGTCCCAAAGCCTCCCCAAATAATTGAACAGATGGCCTCTTTCATGTTTTCCTGAACCGGGCCGACTTCCCGAAACCTGATAGGGATCTGAGCAAGAG
>NZ_JAQIBL010000302.1 GCF_027859075.1 Oceanispirochaeta sp.
TACGACCAGGAAAAAGTAGATAAAATACATCCCAAAGAGATGTTTCACAGGATGGATGGTGAATCCCAGGGATTCAAGATGCCCGGTTGGGAACCCGAACGGATGGCCAAGGTAGAAGAGCTTTTTGAACTGTATGAAGATACGAACAATGAAAAGCTATTTCAGAACCTGAAATACTTTTTAAATGCCATCATGCCTAGCTGTGAAAAGTACGGTGTCAAAATGGCCATTCATATTGATGATCCTGTCTGGAGCGTCTTCGGGCTGCCCCGTATTATTAAGAATAAAATGGATTTACAGAGGCTGATTACTGAAGTGCCTTCCCAGTACAACGGCGTTACCCTCTGTACCGGATCTCTCAGTTCAAGACCGGATAATGACCTCCCGAACATCATCCGGTCCCTCGAGGGGCGTATTCATTTTGCCCATATGAGGAATACCAAACATACTTCTCCGGGTGTATTTGAAGAGTCTGCCCATTTATCTTCTGACGGGTCTCTGGATATGTACGAAATCATGAAGGCTTTTGTGGATATCGGATTCGAAGGACCTGTTCGTCCCGACCATGGACGCGCCATCTGGGGCGAAATCGCCATGCCCGGTTACGGTCTGTATGACCGGGCTCTGGGTACCCAGTATCTGCTGGGACTTCTGGAAGCCATAAGGAAAACACTGTTAGAATGACTCTGAGAAGAGATATTTCCGAATCCTGTCCGGCTTCGGTGTTGAGAACAGAAGCGACGAAGTTGTATCTTGATAAAGAACGCGGAGCTTGTCTCCTATATAAAATTAAAGGGGTTTGATAATGAAACTGAACTTACAGGACATACAGAGGAAAGAAGAGTGGACGGGAAAGGGTTATGTTCTACCGTCTTTTGATATAGAGAAAATGAAGAAGGCAAGCCGGGAAACACCCACATGGGTCCATTTCGGAGCCGGGAACATTTTCAGGGCTTTTATCGCCGTTTTACAGCAGAGACTGCTAAATGAAGGTAAGGTTGAGACAGGCATCATCGTCTGTGAGACCTTTGATGAAGAGATCGTTCATAAAGCCTATAGGGCTTTTGATAATCTGGCTGTGGCTGTGACACTCAAAGGGAATGGAGACATTCAGAAAGAGGTAATTGCCAGCCTGAGCGAGAGCCTGGTCCCCTCTGAGGATTACGCAAGAATGGAAGAGGTCCTTTGTGCACCTTCTCTGCAGATCCTCAGCCTTACCATCACGGAAAAAGGCTATGCTCTCAAGGACGACAAAGGACTCTACTTTCCCTGGATCAAACCCGATATCGAAAACTTTGACAGACAGCCTGTGAGCACTATAGGCATCATCACTCGTCTGCTCCTGTCCCGGTATAAGACTGGTGCCTTTCCCCTCGCTCTGGTGAGCATGGATAACTGCAGCCACAACGGAACCCTTCTGAAAAAGGCCGTTCTGGAATACGCGGAAATATGGAGGGCTCAGGGCCATCTGGATCAGGGATTCCTGGATTACCTCACAGATGAAAATAAAATCTCCTTCACCTGGAGCATGATTGATAAGATCACTCCCCGTCCCTCAGAAATCGTGCAAAAGCAGTTTGTTGAGGATGGTCTGGAAGGTATGGATATTATCATCACCTCCAAAAAGACCTATGTGTCTCCCTTTGTAAACGCAGAGGAATCCCAGTACCTGGCCATTGAAGATCACTTCCCCAACGGGAAACCGGCCCTGGAGGAAACGGGAGTGCTTTTTTCGGATAAGGAAACCATTGATAAGATCGAAAAGATGAAGGTCTGTACCTGTCTGAATCCTCTGCATACCGTGCTGGCGGTGTTTGGTTGTCTTCTGGGTTACGATTCTATTTCAGCCGAGATGAAAGATCCCCTTCTGAAGGGATTTATCGAAAAACTGGGGTACGGCGAAGGTATGCCTGTGGTTGTCGATCCGGGCATCATGAATGCCGAAGACTTTATCCGCGACAGCATTGAAGTGCGTTTTCCCAACCCTTTCGTACCCGATACTCCTCAGAGGATCGCCACGGACACATCCAAGAAAATTTCCGTTCGATTCGGAGAAACCATGAAGGCCTATATCGAACAGGGAAAGACGGATCTCTCCTTCCTGACATACATACCCCTGTTTATGGCGGGTTGGCTTCGTTACCTGATGGCTGTGGATGACAAGGGGCAGGCTTTTGACTTGAGCCCCGATCCTAATCTGGACATGGTGCAGCCCTTTGTGAAGTCTTTCTCACTCGGTTATTCCGGTGGAGTTCATGAAGAGCTTAAAGATCTTCTGAGCAATGCCGGGATTTTCGGAATTGATCTGTACCAGTATCATCTGGGAGAAAAGGTGGAAGCCTTTTTTCTGGAAATGCTGGAGGGTCCCGGAGCCATCGGGAAGACCCTGGCGAAATACATACTATAATTCTGGTTCAAAAGGACGGTGACTATGGCAAAACGGAAATGGGGTGATGCAATTCTCACAAAAACGGCCAGTGAGACCGTATATGATATCCTTTACAGGAACATTATCAACATTAACCTGGTTCCCGGTACCGTTATGAGTGAAAAAGAGATCTCTGAGAAGATGAATGTGAGCCGGACCCCGGTGCGGGAAGCCTTCATCAGGCTCTCCAAGGAGGCCCTGGTCACGGTTATTCCCCAGAAGGGGAGCTTCGTGTCCCGCATCAACCTGGCCAGGGTCAAGGAAGAGCGCTTTTTGAGAGAATCTCTGGAAACCTCAGTTCTGGAAGAGCTGATCATGAATAATGAGACCCTGCCCCTTGAGAGGCTCTCTAGGAACCTGGAATATCAAAAGATTGCCCTGGACACAGGTGAAACGACCCGCTTTATGGATCTGGATGATCAGTTCCACTCACTGTTTTTTGAACTGGCAGATCGTCATATGTGTTTTGAGGTGGTCATGAGCTTTTCCAGTCATTACAGAAGGGTCCGTTACCTCTCCATGGCTGTCAGCGGCGTTTCAGGTGAAAATTTCAAACACCATAAGGAACTGCTGCATTTGATCGAAAAGAGGGACCTGGAAGGTGCTCAGGAGACAATGAAGGTCCATTTGAGGAAACTGAATATCGAGGAAAATGTGATCTATAAAAAATTCACAGACTACTTTGAAGATACTCCCGGGGGAAGCGGGATGGATATAATTGATGAAAAAAATCTGTTTCAGAGTTTGATCCAATAAGGGCTGCGATTTAACCGGAAACTCCGGATGATTCCCCTATCAACCATAGCTGCAGCAGTAGTCGGTCACCTTGTTCACCTTTAGTTTGAAGGAGGAATTTGCGGGGACCTTAAAAGACATTCCCCCTGTTATATCCTGCCATGCCGTCTCTCCGGCGATCAGGATTGTCAGCTTACCGGCGGCTATCTCCATCAGCTCTTCCGCTTCAGTATTAAACTCATATTCCCCGGGGAGCATGATCCCCAGAGTCTTGAAGGATCCGTCATTAAAGGTGAGTTTCACGGCCGGCCCGACAAAGAGGGAATGGATGAGTTTAAACGGGAATTCAGTCATCGTATGAGGCAGAAATGGCATGATCACGCCGGTTATGGATCTGAGAATTATGAACCTGAAGACAAGGATTTGGAAAAATCCGAAGAGGAGTGATGTTCTCATCCTATTGATTTTTACCGACCCCGCTTTTAGAGCTGTAGCATAGGGACGTAAATATTCCTTTTCATAGGCGGGGTCCAATCCATCATAATTCAACCATAGCTTATCAGCGAATCCACTCCTCCAGTCTGTTTTGCTCACGTATAAGATGGTAACGGACAAACTCCTCCAGGTTGCGCATGGCCTGTTCCGCCGATAGAAAGACGGGCACTCCTCCGGATTCGAGAAGCTGTCCCATCTTGTTGTACTCCGATCCGAGACCGGAGGTCGCCGTGAGGGATACAATCAGAGGTTTCTCCACAGTTTTATTGAGTTCTACAATACCGGCGGCAATATTGGCGGGGTAGGATTCGATTTCTTCATCCGTTGTATGAAGGAAGCCTGCGTGAGGCACAATGGATACGAGGAGGCAGTCAACCGAATCCGACTCTATCAGGGTCCGGACGGTCTGCACAAACAGTTCGTCCCCCACCATAGGGGTCAGGTCCAGCAGGGCTTCAATGGTGACGAATCCCGGGAGAAGTTCCGCCAGAGATTTCCGGCAGGTTTCATCCAGGTCTGCCAATGTGAGCTGTCCCAAATTGTCTGCTGCATTGGCTTTTTCGTAACCCGCATTGGTCACCACGGCACAGCGGAGTCCATAGGCTTTCTTGTCGGTGAGCATGGCGAATGTTTTGATATACCCCAGATGATCTGCCATGGTATCGGCCACAATAAGTCCGGCCTGTTTCAAGGCCGCTTTGGCAACGGCATACTCCCCGGCCATGCTGGCGGTGTGGGACTGGGTGGCCATCTTGCCTTCCCGTGTGCGCCCCGCCTTGTACACCACGATGGGGGCTCTCCCCGGGTCATTCAATCCCCGTGAGGCAATATCGAAGAACCGCCTCCCCCCACCGGGAGAGAATCCCTCAATGTACACGCCCATGACACGGATATCCGGATCTTCGGACCAGTAATTGACCAGATCGCAGGGGTCTACATCCAGCTGATTACCGTAACTGACCACCACCTTGGGGCTCACCGCATGGCGCAATTGTGCCAGTTCAACCAGTCCAAGGGCGCCGCTCTGACTGAAGAGGGCCATGTTTTGTTTCCGGGAGAGATCCAGACGGAACTTTTTTTCCGGGATAAAGAAGGTGTTGATACCGGGACTTGTATCAGACCCGGCATAGACGATGCCCAGACAGTTCGGTCCCATGATCCGAATCCCCTTTTGACGGCACAGGGCCAGCATCTCCTCTTCCGGTCCCGTGTTCCGGGAGCTTTCACTGAATCCACCCGGTATGAGAAGGAGAGCCTTGCACTCCGTCTCTGCGGCCTGGGTGACGACGGACGGTGTGGCAATGGCCGGAACGGTGACCACCACCAGTTCGGCTGGTCCCGGGAGTTTCGTCAGGTCCGGGTAGAGTGGAACACTCTTCCCTTCCATGATGAGTTCACCCCCTCTGGGATTCACACAGTACACATCCTTTCGTCCCAGTTTGATCAGGTTGGAAGCAATGATATTCCCCGGTCTGTCCGGATCACTGGCGCTGACACCCACCACGGCAATGCCTTGGGGATGGAAAAACGCATCCAGGCTGGAGGCGGGAGGGCGGTCTATTCCCAGGGGGGAGGCGCTTTCTTTTCTGGCAAATAGGGCGTAGCCATCCAGGGCAATCAGCCTGTGGTCGGGGTCAAACACAAAGGGGTTAATCTCAAAGTCTGTGAGGATGAACTCATCATCTCCCTCAAAGAAGGAAGAAAAGGCTGTGGACAGACTGCTGAACTTCATTTTCACATCAATGATCTGCTCCAGGTAGTCCTGTTTGCCATCCTGGAGGTACTTTTTTTGGATCTCTGTGGAAGAGAGAAGGGCTCGGGCCCATTCAGGACTCAGGGGGGGGAGGAGCAGGTTCGGTGCGGAAAAGTGAGCGGCGAAATGCTCTGCATCCGAGCCTCCCTTGCTGAAGGAAATGACAGGGCCGAAGGTTTCGCTTTCCCGAAAACCGATCATCACCTCATTGCCCAGCTCCGGGCTGTATTCAATATATTCTACAAGGAGAACTCCCTCTACGGAGAACCCTAAATCCTGAAAGTTTTTCACCATGGCCTGATAGGAGTAACGGATAAAGTCGGCATCCTTATGAAGGATCTTCACCCCCCCCAGTTTCTCTTTATGCGCGACCCGGGGTGAGACAATTTTCATCACGACTTTGCTGCTGCCAAAGCTTGAGAGGAGACTTCTTGTTATCTCATCTTCCCCCTGGATTAACTGATATCGGGGAATATTGAGTTTCAGGGTTTCCAGGATCTGGTACACCTCGTATTCATACAGTTCATACCGTCCTGCCTGCTCGGCAGTATGCAGAATTCTGTGAACCTCCTGGTGAATCCTCTGCTGTCCGGGGGAGCGGGTATCGTCATTCATTTTGTTTCCCTGCCTTCAGGTTCAGTTTAACAGAAAGAAGAAATGCTGCAAGTAAAAGCAGTCCTGCCGCGGCAAAGGGAAGTCCGGGAGAGCGGGTGTATAACTCTGCGGCAAGACTGCCCGCCGGGACGGCAAAGAGACCGAAGAAAAAGTGCCCCGCCGAGAGCTGTCTGGCCCGGTTTTTATCCTCCAGATGGTCTGCCCAGAGGCTGTCCAGCAAAGGCCGGATCAGGGCCAGGCTGAAGGCGTCCAGAAGGACCGAGGCCCATAGAACGGCAAATCCCAGGCGGGGAGAGGCTATGAGCATTCCCAGAGACAGGCTTCCCAGGAGAAATCCCAGAGATAGGGTCCAGCCCCTCATGCTGGTCTTGATCCGGGGTAGAACCAACAGGAGTATGACCATCATCATAAGAGAGCTGAACATGGGTACCAGGGACAGAGAGGACGACTTCAACCCTGCATTCTTGCTGAGGTAGACAAAATAGAACAGGGGTTTGAAGACCTTGAAAAACTGGTTGATCCCCTGGAGAAGGAAGATGATCCGGCTCTCGGTGGAGGCAAGGAAAAAGCGCAGTGCCTTCAGAAAGCCTTTGAGGGTTTGACCCTTCTGCTGCTCCGGATGTTGTGCCGGTTCATTCCAACCCCAATTCCTCACAATGAACATGATGGCCATGACAATGGCACTCCAGAAATAGAGAAGCCTTGTTCCGTCTATCAGACCCAGTCTGTTGATGAGAAGACCCCCCAGGGGAGCAAAGAAACCGCAGCAGAGGACCATGAAATGAAGACCCGAGTAATTTCTCAGACGCTGAGAGGAATCGGCATCTTCTGTCATCATGCAGGAAAAGGAGACCTGTACCACCTTGTTGAGCCCGTTGAGGAAGGCGGCGATGATAAATCCGGTAAGGCTTTTACTAAAAGACCAGACCAGACAGGCGACAGCCCAGGAGATCATATCGAAGAAGATGGTCGTTCGTTTCCGGCCGAACTTATCTGTGAGGACACCTGAAAAAAGGGAAGAAAGAATCTGAGTGGTCACAAGGAGTGTCTGGGTCAGGCCTATCTGCCTGTCACTCAGACCCAGGGCCTGCATATATAGAGTGGCGTAAACGATGATCATATTGAATGGAATGGCCCAGAAGGGTTCGGTAAACAGAACCACCCGGCCGTTGTGGCTCATTCCTCTCATGAACGGAAGATGTGCCGCTCTTTCTACCAGTCTTTTCATGAAAATCTCCCCACTATGAACCCGAACTGATTCTACCAGTACCATCATAGAATGCATAGCATTTGGTATTTACTTTTCAGTATCATTGGGTTTTATACATAGGAGGCATTTTTGTTGACACAGGCGGAGCAGATCTCCAATATCATAAAGTTCTGAATTAACTTTGGGGAAACAGCAGGTGTCAGAACGGTTTTAACCGGTCCGGCACTTGCATAAAGACGGGTCAGCGAATCTCAATCTCCTGGGCGTATTTATTATTGTGCTTCCAGCTGATGTTGTCACTGTTATTTGATGCTAAGAGAAGTCTGTAGCTCTGCCCTCTGACCAGGGGCTTGTCATATTCATCTCCCGAGTCCAGGGGGATGGAAAAGATGATTTCCGTGTTTGTTTCTGTCTGGGTTCCCGATAAAACCTGGAAATCCTGGGATCCACCCAGTTTCATGTCACTCTTATGGGCAAATCGGCCGCTTCCAAAATGATCTTCAGCCATGGCTATCCCCGTCTTGTCATCCACCCAGAGGATGATGATATTGGCACCCTTCATGATGCTTTCCGCATCGATCCCGAAGGCTATCCAACCTGTGGTTTCCGCTTTGAGGGTGACGATGAGCTTGTCTCCCGATGTTTCCCATTTCAATACAAATCCATCCTTTTCCAGCATCTGCTGAGCCGATGCCATCGAGGCGGACAGGCAGAGTATTGCCATCAGGAATAAAATTTTTTTCATATAATACCTCCATCCGGAGTCAACCGGAATTAATAATCATTTGTCTCAATCATGGGTGATTTAAAAAGATTTTTCCATTAAATCTTCTGGTGTTTTCACCTTTCCGGGTCGAAAATGGGAGTTGTAACCATGGTTTTCTGATTTTGAAACGACAGTGATCCTCTAAAGATCCGGAAGGAAGGTAGGTAGGAATGAATAAAAATCTGGCTGTATTAACAGCTGTAGGACATGACAGAATCGGTATCGTCGATGATCTTACTTCATTGATAGAAGAAAAGGCCGCTAATATACTGGAGAGCAGGATGGCGGTTCTGGGTGGGGAATTCGCGGTCATCATGCTTGTCTCAGGGGAGAAGAGATCCATCAGCGGACTGATCGGCAATCTGGATCATCTGGAAAAGGAAACGGGACTCCATATCGAAATCAAACCGACGAACAGGTCTGATAAAGACACAAACGGTATCCCTTATATCCTTAAATGTATTTCTCTGGACGGCCCCGGTATCATTCATTCTGTCACACGGTTTATCAGGAGTGAGGGTATCAATATTGAGAACCTGGAAACCGAAACGGCTCATGCCCCCTGGACCGGAGCTCCCCTGTTCAAGATGAAGGCCAATGTTATTGTTCCTCTCTCCGTATCGGTACAGGAGCTGCGGAAGGGATTGAGCCGCCTCGAACATGAAAAGGATCTTGATATATCATTCAAGGCCGTTACCGGAAAGGTCTGAACGGTTCTTTCTGATCCGTTTTACAACAACGGGAAGCAGAGACATCAAACCCAGAAAAACCATGGCTAGAATCAGCTGGGGAGGAACTCCTTCTCCAGCTTCAAAGGTAGACCCCGCGTAGCCGAGATAGGCATAGGCAAAGGAGCCGGGGATGATACCCAGGGATGTGGTCCATATAAAAGTTCTTAAGGGGATATTCGTCAAACCCGGAAAGAGATTGACCAGGAAAAAGGGAAATACTGGAATTAAACGGAGAGTCAAAAGGTAGTTTCTGCCGTTCTCCTCCATCTCTTTATTGAATTTTGCCAGCTTGTCGGCGTATTTCTTCTGGATCATTTCACCAAAGAAGTAGCGGGATGCCATAAAGAGAATGGCCGCACCGCTGGTTGCACCAATATTTATATAGAGAACCGAAAAGAGGGGACCAAAGAGGAATCCTCCCGTCAGTGTCACCGCTGTTGCTCCCGGAATAGACAGGGCGACGACCGCCATATACAGAAAGATATAGATCAGAACTGCAGGGAAGTACCAGTTTTGTACGGCTTCCAGCAGCTTGTCCTTATTGGCTAAGAGGGCTTTCAGATCCAGCAGGTTTCTGGCGGGGGTCAGAGTAAAGACCAGTGCTAAAAGGATGATCACAAGGACCAGATAAACCAGTCTATTTTTATAATGTTTCTTTACCATGTCCCAATTGTAGTCCCCCTGAAGGCATCCTTTCAACATTGAGGAGTGAAACGCGGATTTATCTGGCTTAAAATCCTCAAATCTGCTATTTTTTAGGGAATGATACATCCCAACGAGTCAACCGCCGATCAGCACTTCCTCTATTATCTGGACAAGAAAATGCTCCTGGAAGAGGATCGTATCTTCAGGATAGGCCGGGACAGCTCCTGCGAAATTGTTCTGGATGAGAGAACCGTCTCCCGGATTCATGCTGAAATCCGCAGGGAAGGGGACAAGATCCGGATCGTGGATATGGGCAGTACCAACGGCATTCAGATCAATTACCGCGTCATGAAAGACCATGTCCTCCAGGATGAAGACAGGATTACCATCGGACCGTTTATCCTGGTGTACCGGGTTCTGGATCAGGACCGGAGCGTTCCTGTCCGGTCAGAGGAGAATCTGCTCTCAGAAACACTGGTGATGGAAAGCAAGATAGCAACCATCCTCCAGAGCATCACGGAACAGGAAGTCCGGAATCAGCTCTTTGAGTTAAAACATATCATCAATCAGACCAAGGAAAAACTCTCCCGCCTGGCTCACATCGACAGGCTGACTCTCCTCTATAACCGGCGGTATTTTGACGATGTCCTGTCCCGGGAAGTGGAGAGAGCCCGCCGGTATAAACAGCCTCTGTGTCTACTGATGCTGGATATCGATTTGTTTAAGAAGGTCAATGATGTCCACGGCCATCCCAAGGGGGATCAGGTGCTCACGGAGATTGCTTCCATCATCAGTGACAATATCCGGATGATTGATATCGCCGCCCGTTACGGCGGCGAAGAGATGGTGGTGATTCTGCCGGAAACCGATTTGGACAGTGCTCTTACCGCTGCGGAAAAGCTGCGGAGTGCCATAGAAAAAGAATCGACCCTGCGGACGGGACTGGATATTACTATGAGCATCGGTGCCGCTGCTTTTATTCCTTCCGAGAATGCCGTTCAGGACCTGATCGCCCGGGCCGATGCTGCCTTGTACCGAGCCAAGGAGAAGGGTCGTAATCGTGTAGCTTATTCGGGGGAGTCTGAAGATCCCTCCGTCCCGCTGCCGGGGTGATTTTCCCATATTTTTAAGGATGCCTTGCCGGCTTTTCTTCTTATATAATCAATCCCTTTATAGATGGACCTCTTTTGTATTAATTTAATCTCCAGAACTCTTTTCCCGGGAAAATCCATCATCCAGAGGCCTGCGAAGATGGTCAGGAGACCCTGTCCGGGGATGAAGAGCATGATAAAGCCCATTAGCAGAAAGAGGATTCCCAAAAGATTTTTGGCTAAATAAAAGAGAATATTGATCTTGCGGGATGAATCCTTTTTTCTGTGGGATTCGAGGAAATACTCTTCAGGAATTTGAATGAGCAGGATTGGAAGAACCAGGAGAGTCCCTGCAAATGTGACAAGGGAGACGGTGCTCATCGTGATGATCAGACCGCTGTAAGAGTGAAGGAGATCAGAGAACCAGGAGACCATATTCCATGAGTTCCATGAACTCCGGGGATTCAAGCCATTCATCCCCATTCAGACCATACTGCTGAACCAGAAGATCCAGGGAGGCGAGAGTAAAGGGTTCTGAATCAGGAAGGCAGCGATTCAGGAGGGAACGGATGAATTTCGATTCAGACGGTGAGAGGGTCATTTCCTCCTGATAGTCGTTCCCCCGGAAAATCAGGCCCTCCGGGGATATTTCGGGAAGAGCTTCTACCCAGACAAGGCGGGAATGTTCATCCAGCTGCAGCTCTTCGGGAGTTTCAAGGATGTTCCGAATCAGCCTGGAGGGAACCCGGGGGGGGCTTGTTTTGAAGGCAAACCATCTTTTAAGGGGGACTTGGAATCCATCACCATTCATATAGTTATACAGGGCTGCCCTGAGGCCCTCACCGTAGGGACTGAGATCTTCTGACTCCTGGGTGAATTCAAGATCATTCCGGGCAAAACCGGACTGGACAGGACCCGTGATGGAGACAGCGAAGGCCTCGGGATGACAGCCCACAGGGCTATGGGCGGTCAGAGCAAAGTGGTGCCAGTAGGCGGATTGGAGCAAACCAGCCTGAAAGAGCTGACGTACCGCCTCCAGTGAATCAATCAGCTCTTCTCCATTCTGTCCGGGAAATCCGTACATCAGATAGGCATGGACCAGGATGTCCGCCTTGCGGAAGGCGGCGGTGACCCGGCTTACCTGTTCCACCGTAACCCCTTTATCCATGCTTTTTAAAAGCCTGTCCGAGGCGACTTCCAGGCCCCCTGAGACCGCGATACACCCCGAACGGGCCAGAAGACGGCAGAGGCGTGAATTAAAGTTTTTTTCAAAGCGGATATTGGTCCACCAGGAGATTCCGGTTTTCCGTTTTATCAGTTCCAGCGCCAGTTCTTTCATCAGCCCGGGAGGGGCGGCTTCATCCACAAAATGAAAGCTCCTCTTCCCTGTCCTCCGGATCAACTCTTCAATGTGATCGGCCAGCAATGAGGCTGGGGCGGGGTCATAGCGGTGGATATAATCCAGGGAGGTGTCACAAAAGGCACAGCGGCGCCAGTAGCAGCCGTGGGCCAGCATCATTTTGATCCAGGGACCCTCGCTCCACAGGCGGTGCATGGGGTTTTCCCTGTCCACCAGGGAGAGGTAGCGGTCCAGAGGCAGACCGCTGTAGTCGGGCGCCGGTCGGTCTTTATGTCTGACCGGGACCGCTTTTTCATCAAAAAACTGCCATTTTCCATGATCAGGCTGCCAGGTTCTGATCAGTCCCGAGGGACTTCCTGTTTCTATGGAAGCGGCCAGGGCACTCAAGGCGTCCTCACCGTCGTCCAGGGTGATGGAATCAAAATACTCGCTGAGCCGGATGTCGCTGATCTGACGTAGTTCGGTGTTGACGTATCCGCCGCCGAGGGTCAGATGTATCCCGGGATAATTCTGTTTGATAAACAGAGCCCCCCTGAGGGCTTCGGTCAGGTTCCCCGGGAAGGGGACAGAGAAACCCACAAGAGAAGGTTTCAATTTTTCCATCTTATTCTTGAGTATGTCCCGGTGAATCCGGCTGACTGCTGTTTCTGATTGCTGTGTTTTTGCATATAAGCCATCAAAAGAGGGGGGAGAGAGGGCCAGATGTTCGGCGTAGCGGCTGAAACCAAAATCGGCATCCCCTGTATCCCTGTGGAAATCGGCAAGATCCTCCAGGTAGAGGGTGGCCCGCAGCCGGGCTCTGTCACTGATTCCCAGGCTGCCGTAGGCCCCATTGTCTTCCCGTTTTAGAAACCGTTCTCCCTCGGGGAGGAATCCCCGGCGGCAGAGGAGGGTCGCCAGAGTCGCGTCCTTTCCCTGGAGGTAGGACAAAACGGCCTCTATGGTTTCCAGGTATCTCTGTCTGAGGTTCCAGACCCTGAGGAGGCTGTCATTTTCGGAAAAATCCCGGGGACGGCACTCGCCAAAGACATACTCTTCCATTCCCTCTTTACTGAAGAGCTGCAGGTAGGTTTCCAGGCCGGTATCAGCCTGTTCTGTCTGATACCCGACTTTCTGCAGCCAGCCTTTCAGGAAGGCCGTACCCGGATAAGGGGTGTTCAGCTGGCAGAAAGGAGGGGTGATCAGGAGTATTTTCATAAATTATTTGCTGAAAACGGCACCTATGCTGACCCGGCTGTCTACTCTGTCGGGATTAAAGACCATCAGGTACTGGGCGTAGGCGAAGAGAAAGGCCACTCTGCCACCCATGG
The DNA here is from genome assembly GCF_027859075.1 of Oceanispirochaeta sp. NCBI lineage: Bacteria > Pseudomonadati > Spirochaetota > Spirochaetia > Spirochaetales > Spirochaetaceae > Oceanispirochaeta > Oceanispirochaeta sp. Next base: position 13,140 of record NZ_JAQIBL010000302.1, read on the forward strand.
TGAA
>NZ_JAQIBL010000303.1 GCF_027859075.1 Oceanispirochaeta sp.
ATATTATTTTATATGTAGAATTTTAATTGACAAATACTTTTTGGTATGTAAAAATACTCTTAGATTGTTAATCTGTTTTTGTAATTATTCAGCTTCTATAAAAAAATTCGATGAGTTGGATAAAAGAAAAAGGAGAATGTTATGAAAAAGTTTTTTAGTTTTCTATGTGTTGCATTGTTGGTATTCACAACAACCGCATTGTTCGCCAATGGAAGTCAGGAAGAAAAAGGTGATGATCCTATAAAAATCGCATTTTTCGTATCCGACATGAGCAATGTATTTCACCAGGGACAGTTTGTAGCAGCTAAAGAATATGCCATGGACAAATATGGTGCTGAAGTGTATGCATTTGATGGTAAATCTGACGGCACTGTAATGCTTGAAAACCTGGATCAGGTTGTACCTCAGGGTATGGATATGGTTTCCATCCACACATGGGATGTTGAAGCCGCAAGACCCGGGATTCAGGATGCACTGGACGCCGGTGTTATCATGGCAACATTTTTCACACCTCAGGCTAATCCGGCAATTCCTGTAGTTCGAAGTGATGAGGCCGGAACATCCTTTGACATGGGTGCGGAAGCTGCTACACAGTGGAAAAAAGCGAATCCTGACAAACCTATCGTAATGGTTCAGGTTGGATGGCCAAATCATACAGAAGTAAAATCAGGACGTCATGATCCTTTCGTAGCGGGTGTTCTTTCTGTAGATCCTACTGCAACAGATCTGGGTTGTCTTGAAGCCAATAAGGGTGGAGATACAACAAAACAGGTAATACTTGACCTTGTTACTCAAAGACCTGAAGTTAATATTATTTATTCAGAAGCTTCTAATCTGACTGTGGGCACAATGGCTGCACTGAGACAGGCAGGCAGAGGTGTAATGGACAATGGTGTTCCTTTAACAGAAATCGTTGCCAGTGTTGACTTTGATCCTGTAGAAATGAAACAGGTTTATGATCCCAACAGTTCACTTAAACTTTCAATGGGCCTTCCTCCTGTACAGACAGGACAGGGTAGAATTGACAACCTCTTTGCAATTAAGAACGGAAAGATTGATCAGATAGCAGCCAATGGAATATCAGAAGAAGATTTCAAAGAAAGCTTCACTATTTCCTATTGGACAATGAAAAAATCAGATGCTGAAGCATGGCTCAAAGAGCAGTTTGGAAACTGATACTGATATTGAATTAAACTATTTACAGTAAATATTTAAAAAACGGGAGGAAGAGACATTCATTATTCCTCCCGCAATTATTAGGAATAGGGTGTTAGAAATGATTGATAACGTCTTGGAAATCAGAAATCTTGTTAAAGTGTACCCCGGTGTCAAAGCTGTAAATGATGTCAGTTTCGATATTAAAAAAAATACTATCCATTGCCTTGTAGGTGAAAATGGAGCAGGTAAGTCTACATTGATCAAGATTCTGACAGGCGCAGAGTCCAGAACCAACGGAACCATTCATCTTAATGGTGAAGAATATCATGTAAAGAATCCAAAAGAAGCTAAAAATTTGGGAATAAGCACACTATTTCAGGAATTGAATGTAGTAGATCAGCTCAGTGTTGAAGAAAACCTGACACTTGGTATGGAAGACACGACTTTAGGGTTTTTAAGAAAAACGGATAAGTCTAAAAAAATGGAAAACGTTCTTAAAGATCTTGAACCATCCATTGATCCTAAACAATTAGTCTCAACTTTAAGCGTGGCAAAGAAACAGATAGTGGAAATTGCAAAGGCAGTGGCATCAGAGGCTGACATTATCATAATGGATGAACCTACTGCTGCTATCTCTGAAGCTGAGATAGAGCGACTGTTCGGTATTATCAGACATCTGCATAAGAACAATGTAACAGTAATCTACATATCCCACAGACTGGATGAAATATTTGAGATTGGTGAATATGTCACAGTCATGCGTGATGGTGGTCATATTGAGACAAAAAGCCTCTCCAATGTAGATGGCAGATCAGAATTGATAAAAATGATGATTGGAAAGACTGTATTCGAGGAATATGTCCCTAAAGAGGAACAGTCCGCTGAAATGGTTCTCAAAGTCAAGAATATTTCCAATCATAAGTTGAATGATATCTCCTTTGACCTTAAAAAAGGAGAAATAGCCGGTTTTTATGGACTGGTAGGTGCCGGTAAAACAGAGCTGGCCCGGGCTATCTTTGGTATTGATGAATATGAGGGTGACATATTTTTTAAAGGTAAAAAACTTGGACAGTCCCCTCATGAAACGATTGGAGCAGGAATTGCACTGGTGCCTGAAGAAAGACGTTCTCAGGGACTCTTTACGATGTTGAGCATCCGGAGCAATACAACTGTAATAAAAATGAAAGACATTTCCAGGAACGGATTTGTAGATTCGGCAAAAGAAAAAAAGATAACCCTCGACTATATCAGCAAACTGAAGATTGCACCAAACGGAACGGAAAAAGAAGTGGCCAAGCTCTCGGGTGGAAATCAGCAAAAAGTGGTTTTTTCCAAATGTCTGTTTGCTAATGCAGACTTGCTTCTTCTGGATGAACCGACCAGAGGTGTGGATGTCGGTGCAAAAAGTGAAATTTATCAAATTATCCGTGAACTGGCCGAAGAGGGAAAGTCAATATTGATCTTCTCTTCCGAACTTCCGGAGATTGTTAATATTTGTGACAGTATCTACCTGATGTTTGAAGGCGATATGAAATGTAAACTAGAAAATGGACCTGACATTGACAGTGAATCGATACTGCATACTGCAGCATGTGGAGATTAAGATGGGAACTAAAACAAGATTATTAAAAAGAGCAGACAGCTCAATGAGTAATGAATCATTTATTAGCCTTTTTATGATCAGTGTTCTGGTTATACTCTTCGGCATTGCGTGTGCAATCGTACCGAATTTTTATCTGCCAATGAACATGCTGAATCTGATAATGAATTACTGGTACATCATAATTCTTGGAATAGGTGTCACCTTTCTTCTGGTAACCGGAAACTTTGACATGTCAGTAGGTGGAGTCATCGCCATGACAGGTGTACTTTCAGTTTATTTTTCACAAAGTGCTGTGGTATTGAAAAACCCACTGGCCGTAGGACTGGGACTCCCCTATGGAGTGGCTGTGGGACTGGCTTTGTTATGCGCCTTGGCTGTGGGTGCTGTAAACGCTTTTTTCATTGTCAAATTAAAGGTTCCTTCCATTATAGTCACCCTCGGTACAATGATGCTTGCCAGGGGTGTCGGCCAGGTCGTGACCCTGGGAGCTCAGAGGAACACCAGTCTTCCAGATATATTCGGTGTCATAGGAAATGCCTCCATACCGGGTACTCCCATAAAAGTATCAGTTCTTATTATGGTAGGCCTTTTAATAATTGCTGTTGTTATTGAAAAAACGACAATATTCGGAAGGCGTACATATCTTATCGGTGCAAACCGGGAAGCAGCCAGATTATCAGGTATAAGAGTGGAACGCCATCTGACGACTCTTTTTCTTACCAGCGCTCTTTTAGCCGGGATCACAGGAATATTGATGGCATCAGAATTTAAAGCCGGTATTTCAAACAGAGCAACAGGATTTGAATTTGATGCATTGGTGATCTGTCTTCTGGGAGGCACCAATATTAATGGAGGATTCGGATCCGTACTCGGTACTGTTGTCGGGGCTCTTGTTCTGGGAGTCGTCACATCAGCAGCGACAGGAATGGTCCTGTCACCTGACTGGCAGTTTTTTTTAAAAGGAACAGTTACATTTCTCGCAATTCTCGCCCAGCGATACGCTCTGGACAGAAGGAAAGGCTGAATATGGTAAATACTGATGAGCGGAATGCGGAAGGTGTGAAGATGAATACTAAGAATTTAAAGATAGATAAGACTCATAAATGGAACAGAGTTGTAAAAAAATACTACATATACGCTGTGTTGCTGTTGATAGTCATTGTTTTCAGCGTCATGAAGCTGGATGAAGTTACTTTCTTCGGAAGGGGGCATTTTTTAAGCCCGGCAAGCATAACCAATCTGCTGAGAAGTGCGGTTCCGATCCTGACTCTGAGTGGAGCGTTCACTCTGCTGATGATTTCCGGAAATATAGACTTGTCGGTGGGAAGTGCCATGAGTCTGAATGCGGTAGTTTACTCGTTGATGATCCTGAATGGTTTCTCCATGGGAATCGCCTTTATCCTGACACTCATTCTGGGTATATTCTGCGGATTCATAAATGGTTATATAGTTCAGAAGCTGAGAATTACACCGGTTATTGCAACATTGGTGACCTTAAACCTGTTCAAGGGTGTGGCTCTCCTTATTGTACCCAATGGTGTATCAGCAATAAAAGGGACGGCAGATAAAGTTATGCCTATATGGATCAATGATTATGCCCGGAAAAAAGTCCTCCTTGGACTTCCGACAGCATTCTATGTCGCCATATTGGTAATCGTATTGCTGATAATCACTCAAAGAAAAACAATCCTGGGCAAATATGCCGTTGCAGTCGGTGGTAACAGAACTGCTGCAGAGTTATCCGGTATTAACGCCAGACAAGTTGCCTGGCTGCTTTATATCCTGGTGGGATTTATGGCCGCATTGGCTGGAATTGCCCGGGCAAGCTACATGTCTACAGGCAATCCTCTTTCCGGTGACGGTATGGAACTGGATAACATAATAGCTGTTTTACTGGGAGGAACCGCATTTGCTGGTGGAGAAGGATCTGTTGCGAAAACCATGGTTGGGGCCTTGATTATAATGTGTGTCACAACCGGTCTGATGACTGTTATCCCCCCGTACTGGCAGTCAGTGGCTAAGGGTACGGTGCTGGTTATTGCAGTGGTCCTCAACAAGATGCTGATCAAGACTGGAGTTGAAGCCTGAAAGAACTTTTCTTTAAATATTTTTGATCCCGGAGATACTGGAATGGTTAGTGATAAAGAAAAAAACATACTTCGCTCCCTTGCTGATCAGTGGATGGAATTTGCCAGCCTCCCGGTTATGAAAGATAAAATAAGACTCTGGAAAAGTGTTTGCAAAAGTGGGAAAACGAATTGACATTGCCTGGATCTGCGGGACCGATTTCGGAACACAAACTTCTACCTTCTGTTCTCTGACTACCTTTGATGAGCTGTACAAACCCTATTACCGGAAAATGAATGACTGGATTCATCAAAATACGGAATGGAAAACATGATGGAAGGCTTTATCGATGCGGGTTTCGATATTATCAACCCCCTTCAGTGGACTGCAGAGGGCATGGATCCCAAGCGTTTCAAAGACCACGATGGGGGGGACTGACTTTCTGAGGAGGTGTTGTGGATACACAGAAAACCCTGCCCTTCGGGACTCCCGGGCAGGTGAGAGAAGAGGTGTTAGAACACTGTGAACAATTTTCCGGAAATGGGGGATTTGTAATCAGCACAATTCACAATGTTCAGAAAGAAACCCCTATAAAAAACATGGTAGCAATGCTGGATGCATTACAAGAATACAACAAAAAATATAAATATTTAGGAGAAATACAATGATTAAAGATTTTTTTTACTACGAGCCCGTTAAGCTGTTATTTGGAGAAGGAGCCTTGAATCAGACCGGTGAATATGCATCGGCATATGGAAAAAAAGCTCTGATTATAACAACGGGAACCTTCTTTAAAGAGAGTGGTCTTGTAGACCGTCTTCAGAGAATCCTGAAAAAATCCAAAATAGATTCAGTATACTTTTCAGCCGTAGATCCCAATCCTCTTCACACACAGATTGATGCGGGAGCCGCAGTTGCCAAATCCGAAGGATGTGATATGTTCATCGGCCTGGGAGGTGGATCTGCAATAGATGCAGCCAAGGGAATGGCAGTGGCCTTTGGTCACGACAGACCTATCTGGGACTTTTGTATCGGTGAGGATGTACAGGTAATCTCTGCAAAGACAATGCCCATCATTGCAATAACAACAACATCCGGCACAGGTAGTGAAGCCACTCAGTGGTCTGTCATTACAAATCCCAGCTCTGAAGAAAAGCCCGGAATCGGTTCTGACAATACCTTTGCAAAAGTAGCTATTGTCGACCCGGAACTGATGGCGTCCATGCCTCCGAAAATTACTGCATCCACTGGATTTGATACTCTGGCTCATGCGATCGAAGCATACACCAGTACGGCATCAACTCCTATTACAGATATGATGTGCGAAAAAGCCATCCGCCTTGTCGGGCTATATCTCAGACGCGCCGTAAAGGATGGAAGCGATAGAGAAGCCAGAAATGGAATGGCCTTTGCTAATACTCTGGCTGGTATCGGAATTGCTAATGGGGTTGTAACCGTCTGTCACGGACTGGCTCACTCAGTCGGCGGTGTTTGCGGCACAACCCATGGTGAAACCCTGGCCTGTATGACACCTCAGACCTTCAGGTTTTCCATGAGAGCCAATCCCGAAAAATACAAAAACATCGGTATGTGGCTGCGGAATGAATACTTCAATGAAGGCCAGGATTTACTTGAAGACAGCTTGGAAGAAGTGGAAGCTGTCATTAATGACGTGGGTCTGAATGTAGGTTTGAGAGCCCTGGGTGTTGATGATAAACACCTGGATAAGATCGCTAACGGTGTAATCGGCTACATGGGCGGTTCTATTGAAATCGATCCAATGAACCCCACAAAAGAAGACTTGATTCAAATTCTGAAAGAGTCTATGTAATTCGAGATTAATATTATTGAACAAAAAAGGGGGCCCGACACCGGGGCCCTTAATAAATCTGCCAGGAATCAAGAATGAAAGAATATTTTAAAGAAAATGCAGAGCATGTGCTCAGTGTACAGAACGAAATCGGAGAAGCCCCTCTCTGGATTCCCGAAGAAAACCGGCTTTATTGGACAGATACTGAAAATTCATGCATTTTCAATCTCAATCCCTCCACCTCGGAAGTCAATAAATATGAATTATCCATGCCTGTTACGTCTCTGGTCAGACGCCGGGGCGGCGGATGGGTGATCATCACCAAAAAGGGACTGGCATTCTGGGATCAGATGAACAATCAGTGTGAATTCATATGTGATCCTGTATCCGATAATGATTCACTGGCATTCAACGACGGTACTGTTGATTCTGCAGGAAGACTCCTTGCCGGAACTATGAACTTCAATGAAGTTACATCTCCTGAGGGTTGTTTATTCAGCCTCAATGAAAAACTCGAATTGACCCGGTTGGATTCCAATCTATGCACCGCCAATGGGATGAGTTTTTCTCCCGATGGAAAGATACTTTACGTATCAGAACAATGGAACAGTAAAATTCTCTGTTATGATTATGACAGTTCAATGGGTACACTTTCCAACCGTCGTATTTTTGCAGAAGTTGATCCGAAAAACGGATATCCTGACGGGATCATCATTGATAATGAAGGATACCTCTGGAATGGCCGTTGGGGTGCATTCCAGATTGTAAGATATAGTCCCGATGGAAAAATCGACCGTAAATACAATATTCCTGTTGAAACGTCAACTTGTGTAGGTTTTGGAGGTAAGGATCTTTCAGATCTTTATATATCAACAGCCTGGTACGGTAAATCGGATATTGAAAGACAGAAGGAACCCTATGCGGGCGACCTTTTCAGAATAAAGACAGACGTCAAAGGCAGACTGGAACCCAGGTTCGCAGGATAATCAGGATAAAAGAAGGGAGAACAATATGTACGGTTATATGGGTAAGGTTCTGAGGATAAACCTAAGTAATGAATCTGTAACAGAAGAGCAACTTTCTGAAGATATAGCCAGAAAGTATATAGGCGGATGCGGACTGGGTGCTAAATTCCTGGCTGATGAAACAGGCCCTGACACAGATCCCCTGGGTCCTGACAATATTATGGTTTTTGCCACGGGTCCCTTAAATGGATCAGGCCTCTTCAATAGTGACAGATTTGATGTTGTCAGTAAGTCTCCTTTGACGGGCATTTTTGCCGAAGCCAGTGCCGGAGGATATTGGGCCAATAAATTCAAACGCTGCGGATATGATGCTCTCATCATCAAGGGGGCCTCTAAAAAACCGGTTTATATCAACATTACAGACGAGAAAGTAGAAATCAAAGATGCTGCTTTTATCTGGGGAAAAGATACCTTTGACAGCACAGATCTTTTAAAGGAAGCCGAAGGCAAAGATGCCAAAGCTGCAGTGATTGGCGAAGCCGGAGAAAAACAAGTTTTAATATCCTGCATTATAACCGATGGTATCCATGGAAGAGCCCTGGGGCGTTGCGGCTTAGGTGCAGTCATGGGATCAAAGAATCTTAAGGCTGTCGTGGTTAATGGAAAATTAAAAGCTGAATTATCTGATAAAGAAGTTATAAAAAATATTTCAAAAAAAATGTCAATTAAGATTAAAAGTGATATGAAAG
>NZ_JAQIBL010000304.1 GCF_027859075.1 Oceanispirochaeta sp.
CTTTATAGGTTTCCTCCTTATACCCCTCAATGACGGCGCTTGCACCGGCAAAGTCTCTCCTGGCTAGATACTCATTGGCCTCCACATACTGATACTGGTAGGTCTGAGTACTGGCGCAGTATGAAATGAGAAAAAGTATAAGAAGAAGGAAACCACAATCTATCTTATTTTTAGATAAGGGCATTCCCGGTTTACCAGTTAGATTTTGACTGTTTGATAAATTTCTTCACTTCATTGGATCCAATCCATACCTTTTCATTGCTTTCAAGGTGAATCAACTCCATGGACACCTGATATTTTATAACCTTTTTTCCATCCACCGCATCGGTGATGGATGTGATTACACCCTGCAGCATGAAGTCAGCACCTGTTTCGGCGGCCAGAGCCTTGGCAGTCTTTTCTGTGGCGTTAGACTGCTGATCCTCCCGCTCTTCACGGACTTCCTGACGCTCTACACTGTTAGCGACAAAGCGGACACGACCGCTGTTGATCAATTCCTTTTCGATGTCTTTGATAAAAGTGAGTACTTCAATATGTTCGGAGCTCTTGTTCCCTACAGTTCCGACAATCACAACTGGTTTTTCACCATTGGAGGACTGAAAATCATCCAGCCAGGCCCGGGACAGGGCATCCGAGACAATTGCCTCGGCTGTTAACCTGGAATCCGTATCGTTCCAGCGTCCGCTTAAATCAACGACTTCATCCGAAGAGATTCTGTCTACCTTGGTCGAAGCGCATCCGGCCAGAACCAGCAGAACCATTGCCAGGGAAAGTAAGTGTTTCATCATAGTATTTTCTCCTCTCTTATGTGACGGATTCCCTCTTTATTCTGAAGAATTCCAGTCCATTAATCATGAATGTATGTTTGCAACTTATATTGTAATTCATTTTATATCATAATCCACACAGATTTATGGATTCCCATCGGCTTATTATACAGGGTGATGACTCTTGAATAAAACCCTTTCATATTTAATAATCCTAGCATAAGTACATACAATGAGTTCAGGAGTTAATAATTATGGATGCAAAGGGTAAATACGGAGTCGCACTTGTGGGATGCGGAATCGTCGGCGGAGGGACGGCAAGAGTCCTGACAGAAGACAGAATCTACCTGCAGGAACGAACAGGTATACCTCTGTATCTGAAGTATATTGTCGACCGAAATTATGACAACGCCCGGGCCATCGGCATTCCCGAAGAGCTGTATGAAGAGGACTACAACAAGGTCCTGGAAGATCCCGATGTTTTTCTGGTGATTGAACTTATCGGCGGCCTTACGGTGGCCAAAAAAATGATGACCAAAGCCCTGAAAGCAGGAAAACATGTGGTCACGGCAAACAAGGCTCTGATGGCCCATTACGGACCCGAACTATTCGCTCTGGCGCGGAAGGAAAAAGTCACCATTGGTTTTGAAGCCAGCTGCGGCGGGGGAATTCCCATTGTGAAGGCTCTGACCGACGGTCTGCTTGCCAATAAAATCGAGGCCATCTTCGGGATTGTGAATGGGACCTGCAACCATATTCTCACAGAAATGACAGACAAGGGAGAGAGCTACCAGGAAGCCCTCAAATCCGCTCAGAAAGCAGGCCTCGCCGAGGCTGACCCCACCCTGGATGTGAGCGGAATGGACTCGGCTCACAAGCTGACGATCCTGGGGTCACTGGCATTCGGAGAGCGAGTCGATCTCGATTCCATCCCTGTGGAAGGAATCGACACACTGGATCTCTATGACATTAAAACTGGACGGGAATTGGGCTACATAATGAAGCTCCTGGCAATCGGACAACAAACCAAAAAAGGACTGGCCCTCAGTGTAGCTCCGGCCTTTGTTCACACCTCTCATCCCCTGGCACGGGTTTCCGGCGCCTTTAATGCGGTCAGTGTGTACGGTCATGCCGTCGGTCATACAATGTATATGGGACGGGGAGCCGGTAGTTCACCTACGGCCTCGGCGGTAGTGGCCGACATCATCGCTACTGCCCTGGGAATCACTCCCAAAGCCTTTGAATCTCTGTCTTTCTGGCCGGATAGAACAGAAAAGGCTAAACAGCTGGCCCCTGAAGACCTCACCAGCCGCTACTACCTGCGGTTTATGGTCAAGGACAGACCGGGTACAGTCGCCCGGATCAGCTCCATTCTCAGCGACAACGGAATCAGCATCACCTCTCTTCTTCAAAAGGAGGAGGCCCGGGATACTATACCTCTGGTAATGACGACCCATCAGGCCCGGGAGGGTGCCATTACCCAGGCTTTGAACAAGATAGAGGGACTGGAAGAAACAGCCTCTCCCCCCATTTACATCCGTATTATCGAAGAGCACCCTGAGTCTGTTATTTAGGAGATGAAAATGACCGGAAAAACAACAGTTCTGAAACAGCTTGAAAGACTCCTTGATTCCCAGGGAGAACCACTCTCTTCACGGGATTTTCTTCTGATTTTGTCCTCTTGCATCAAGCAGGAGATAAACCTGAGGAGAGAGACCACATCCCGGCAGGACCGCAAAGACGATCCCCGCAGGGTCTGCTATCTATCCGCAGAATTCCTGACGGGGCGGCTGCTCTATCAGAATCTTCTGGCCATGGGAATAAAGGACCAGGTGAGCCGAATAGCCTCCAGGCACATGCTGACACTCACCGACATTCTGGAAGAAGAATGCGACCCGGCCCTGGGGAACGGCGGGCTGGGACGTCTGGCATCCTGTTTCCTCGATTCACTGGTGCATCTGGATCTTCCTGCTACAGGCTATGGCATATGTTACCGCTTTGGACTGTTCAAACAGAGTATACAGGGTCAGAGGCAGAGAGAACTGCCCGATAACTGGCGTGAGAATGACCTTTGGGGTCAGGAGAACCGTGATGTATGCTACAGGATTCCCTTTGGCGGGTCAGTAGACATCAATCATAAAGAATCTGGAGAACTGCAGTTTAAGCGCGTACCGGAATATGAGATTCTGGCCATTGCCGTGGACTACCCCGTTTCATCGACGATAAGCAACAGGGTTCAGCCCCTGAGATTGTGGAAATCCGAATCTCCCGAGGGTTTCGATCTGGAACGCTTTAATAATGGAGAGCACAACAAAGCCTGGACACACATCAACGAAGCCGAATCTCTCACTTCAGTTCTTTACCCCGGAGACAGCGGAGAAGAGGGGAAAAAACTCCGGCTGAAACAGCAATACTTTTTCGTATCAGCCTCTCTGCAGGACATGATGGCTGGATTCAAAGAAAAGCACGGTTCTAAGTGGTCCGTGTTCCCGGATAAGATTGTTATTCAGCTGAATGACACCCATCCTGTGCTGGCCATCCCCGAGCTGATGAGGCTCCTTTTGGATCAGGAAGAGCTGACATGGGAAGAGGCCTGGGATATATGCACAAGAGTATTTGCCTTCACCAATCACACCGTGCTGGAAGAGGCTCTCGAAAAATGGCCTGTTACCTACCTGAAGCAAATTTTACCCCGGATCATGCTGATTATTGAAGAGATTCAAAGACGTCTGGAAAAAGAATCCGGCATTCCATCAATCATAAGAGGCGGGAATGTTCATATGGCATCCCTGGCAGTGTATGGAAGTTTTTCAGTAAACGGAGTAGCCGCCCTCCATTCCAGGCTTCTCACAGAAACAGTCCTGAAAGACTGGTATGCCTGTTTCCCCGAGCGTTTTAATAATAAGACCAACGGCATCACCCATCGCCGCTGGCTGATGCAGTGCAACCCTGCCCTTACAAATTTCATTAATGAACTGATCGGAGCAGAGTGGCAGACCAGCCCGGATCTCCTTTCGGAACTCAGTCGTTTCAAAGATGACACATCGGTTCTGGACAGACTGGGAGAGATCAAAAAGGAGAATAAAAATAAGTTTGGCGGGTGGCTCCAAAAAGAGAAAGGCTTGTCTTGTCCCTCCCACTTTCTCTTTGATTTTCAAGTCAAAAGGATTCACGAGTATAAGAGGCAGCTCCTCAATATATTCTCAATCCTTCAAAAATACAGAGTTCTCAGAGAGAACCCATCTACTCAGGAAATACCCCATATCTTTTTGATAGGAGGAAAGGCAGCTCCCGGATACTACATGGCCAAGGAGATCATTCATCTGGCCTGCCGCTGCTCTACTGTGATCAACGAAGACCCGATATGCCGGGATAAATTACAGCTTCGGTTCCTGCCAAGATACAATGTGTCCATGGCAGAAAAGATTTTCCCCGCGTCAGATCTGTCACAACAGATCTCAACCGCCGGCAAGGAAGCCTCTGGAACGGGAAATATGAAGTTTATGATGAACGGAGCCCTCACATTAGGAACCATGGATGGAGCCAACATCGAGATATTCGAGGCGGCAGGAAAAGAAAATAACATCCCCTTTGGAATGAGCGCCGAAGAGGTCGTCAGTTACAGGGAAAATTACAACCCCGAAAAATTTCTGGAAGCACAACCGGAAATTAAGGCATTGTTTCAGGATATCAACGGTGGCCTTATAGGGAACCCCGATGAGTTCAAAGGCCTTCTGGATCACTTGATGTGGGGAGATCCCTATCTGGTTCTACCCGAATTGAAGGCCCATTCAGAGGCCCTTGACCGGTCGGAGGAGTTATATAATGACAGTAGAGGGTGGTCACAGAAAAGCCTGCTGAACATAGCCTCATCGGGGGTCTTCTCATCTGACAGAACAATAGCTGAATATGCCTCTGAAATATGGAAGCTCTCAGCCCGTAAACCGGACTAACCAGGGGTCGGCCAGCTGAAACAGAATAATCATGAACAGGGCGGGCATAAAGTTCGCCGTTTTTATCTTTTTCAGCTGGAGGAGATTGATCCCGATCATTATGACCAGCAATCCTCCCACCGCCGATACGGCATCAATCATGGGCTGCTCAACATAGGGTGCAACATAGGTAGACCCGATGGTCAGGAGACCCTGAACAACAAGGATGGACACGGCAGAAAAAGCGACCCCCACTCCCATGACCGCTGCCAGAAGAACCGCGACAGAACCATCCATAACAGATTTAAGTAAGAGCAGCTGATAGTCTTTATCAATCCCTGCCTTGAAAGACCCCACAATGGTTAAAGCACCCACACAAAACAGGACACTGGCATCCAGAAATCCCAGGGCGAATGGTCCCTCTCCAATAGAGACAGGAAGCTTGGATTTCATCCATTCACCGAATCTGAGGACAAGATCTTCCACGCCAATCCAGGTTCCCAGAAGCCCACCCAGAACAAGGGAAAAAACCATATAGAGAACGTTGCATGATTCCTGGGCCATCGTGATCCCCAGAACAAAGGTAAAAATACCCAGGGCAGTGAAAACTGTCTGTTCATATTTATCGTGAATTTTGCCCTTTAGAACCAGACCGATCATCGAGCCGATCAGAACGGCAATGGCATTAATAACTGTTGCAATCATAGGGCAATATTATCCAATTACAATAAGAATGAACAGTCATTTAAGATGATTTAAGTTCTTTCTCAAACTTATGCACCTTTAAGCCGACAATCTTAATAAGTAGGACATACTGCTTGCCTGAGCACAACTGGAGGTGTACAATAAATGTACAAAGAAACAACAATCTCGAATACACACATAATCAATGACACATCAATTCATGAAAATTATGCTGATAAGATATATTGTGCCAACTGCATTCATTGTAAATTAATCCGTTCAAGCACCGGCAACAATGACCAATACCAGCTCCGTGTTCGCTGCGATGCGGGAAAATGGAAGAAAAAACTGGGTGAGGAAAAATTTTACAAATATTTCACAGTAGCACGAAGAAGTATCGAAGATTGTGATCTATACGAACCCATGGGTGATACAAAAGCCTTTCTGAAAGAACTCAAAAAAACACTTCCCATAAAAGATGAAGTCTATATTCTTTCCTGATGGAAAATCCTGTGCTTCACTGACTTGAAAAGCCCCCCTCTGTAGAGTATTATGATCCCCATCATGATGAGGGATATTATGCGAAAAAAAATTATTTATACAATTATACTTGTAACATTTCTGCTCTCCTGCCAGTCAGTACCCAAGAGTGTTGACCAGACATGGACGGAAGAAATGTTTTTCAAACAGGCTCAAGAATCCGTCGACAACAATCAGGTCTCTACGGCTTTATTTTATTATGAGGTCTTCCTGATTCGTTTTCCTGAGGACCATGCCAAGGTGATTGAAGGATTTTACAGAACGAAGGAAGACAAAGCATCGGAAGAGCGCGGCACCGGACTTGGCCTGTCAATCGTGAAG
>NZ_JAQIBL010000305.1 GCF_027859075.1 Oceanispirochaeta sp.
ATACAAGTTCGGGCAGGATTTTTTTTATCTGGAGAATCTTGGAGATCCAAAAAATAAAAAAAATGACTCCCCAGTTCCTCCTGATCTACCTTCTTATCTGGTTCATCCTGAATCTGTACTTTCTGACAGCCTTTCCCTTTGCCCACTCGGATGAACCCTGGTTGAGTGGATTGACCAGAAATATGATGACCGAAGGACGGCCCGATGTAACCGAGACCTTCTTTGATCTCTACCCCCGGCATCCCCATGCCTTGAAAATCATTTTCCATGCCTTCCAAATGCCCTTCATATTCCTGGGAGCTTACTCTCTCTTTTCGGTCAGACTCCTCAGCCTTTGTGCAGGAGTACTTTGTCTTTATGGATTTTCACGGCTTCTTCAGCGTTTAAGCCCCGGCAACAAGCTTGCTGCTCTGACGGCAACCATTCTGTTGTCAATTGACATCCAGTTTATATATGCGGCTCACACAGCCCGGCAGGAGATCCTTCTGCTGCTTGTACTGATCCTGGCCTTCTATCACTATCTGGGGATTAAAAAGACCCAGCAGGCTCTTTTTTCAGGACTGATCATAGGACTATCCTTTGGGATTCATCCCAATGCTTTTATCCTGGCTGTCCCCCTGGGACTGCTCTATCTGCTTGATATTTTTAACAGAAAAAAAACAATCACCATGGGACTCTTCTACCTCATGGGTCTGGCCGCAGGAGGCGTATTTTTTGCCGGATTGAGCCTCCTCTTTAACCCCGGGTTTATTTCAGACTACCTCGCCTATGGCTCGCCCCTGGGAGTCACAAGGAGTCTGGATACAAAAATCAGGCAGCTCCCTCACTTCTTGTCACAGCTGTATCATCGCATCGGCGGGACCTACTATCTCCCGGATATCCGTCCTCAGATGATCTTTTTTCTCCTTTTTCTGCTGTTACTGATCCCGACTAAGGTCAGAGGCCGGTCCCTCGTCTACGCTGGGACTACAGGCGTACTGATGGGCATTATGGCTCTGGGAAAATACAGCCCTCTCTCCATCCTCTTTCTGACCCCCTTTCTCTACCTGGCATTTTTTCTTCTCATTCAAAGACTCCACCTCACTTTAGCTCTCAGTGTGACTGCGGTTTTTGTTGCACTCAACCTCTTATTAAGCGCATCGAATATCCGCACGGAAGTCTATCCTGCAGATCAGAAAGAAAGCTATAAGGAGTATTTGGAGGGGATAGAGGATGCCCTGCCCCCGGGGGCAGTCGTCCTTGCAAATATGAATACGGAATATGCCTTTGAAGGGGGCCATCTTTTTGATTACCGGAACCTGAGTTATCTGCCGGATAATCGAGATTCTTCGGTTGAAAATTACATCCGGGAGCGAAAGATTGAATATATCCTCTTCCCTGATGAGCTGGATTTTGTGTATGAGAGCAGACCGGTATGGAATGTGCTCTACGGGAACCCTTCCCGATGGTATCCAGAACTTAAGAATTTTATTCAGAAAAAATCGGTTCTAATCGAGACCCTGGACAGCCCTGCTTATGCCATGAGGATTCAAGCCTACAAGTATAAAAAAGAGTGGAAATTGAAGATTTACAGGGTTCTCCCGGATTCTGCCAGGGAGGAATAGAGCTCCCATTCCAATGCCCGGAAGAGGGGACTCTGTCTGTCACGGGGACGTTCCAGGGAAACTGGAATTTCCTGTATGGGAGATGAGAGTTCACCAAAAAGGATGATCCTGTCAGAGAGGCTGAGGGCTTCGGCAATGTCATGAGTCACAAAAACAATGGAGAATTGGCGATCCGCCCAGAGAGTCAGCAGCAACTGCTGCAGATCCTGGCGTGAAGGAGCGTCAAGTGACCCGAAGGGCTCATCCATAAAGAGGATTTCAGGATCGGCCATCAGGGCCCGTCCCAGAGCACAGCGCTGTTTCATTCCCCCTGACAACCGTTCAGGATGATAGTCTTTGAAATGTTCAAGGCCCACCGCCGCCAGTATCTCGGAAAGCCGCTCTTTCAGAATCTTTCCGGGACGGGGTTTTAACCCGGGAAAGGGAGAACGGCACACAGGAAATAGAATGTTTTCACCTACCGTCAGCCATGGGAAGAGCTGGGTACTATCCTGAAAAATCATCTGCCCCTGAGAAAAAGGCTGCATCATATCTTCATTATGATGGCGGATCTGCCCCCGATCTGACGTCAAAAACCCCGAGAGAAGCTTCAGGACCGTACTCTTCCCACAGCCTGAAGGTCCCAGGAGGGTCAGGATTTCTCCCGAGGACAGGCCCAGACTGATATCCCTTAGGACTTCAAGATTTTGCTGGTCCTGAAGGGGGTAGGAAAAATGAAGATGCCTGGCTTCCAGTACAGTCATAATCCACGCCCCCGGCGGCGGTTCATGCTTTTTTCAAGAGGAGCAAACACAGCCTGATCCATCAGGACACCCAGGATCATCAGACCAAGGAGTCCCGCAAACATTCCGGCAC
>NZ_JAQIBL010000306.1 GCF_027859075.1 Oceanispirochaeta sp.
CCCCGGCAGGCCGGATTCTGACGCCTGAGGAGCTGATCCTTTCACTGGTACCCCCTGCCGGGAGGGGCGTTTTATGAGAGACTTTGACATTCTGCAGAACCTGTCTCTGGGGCAGTACACACCGGGGGACTCGCTGATTCATGCATTGAATCCCGCTCTGAAGATTGCCGCACTGGTCATGGGAATGGTCATGGTGTTTCTCTCCGCTTTGTTTCCCCAGATGTTTCTGTTGTTTCTGCTGCTGGTCTTCATTGCAAAGCTGTCAGGACAGAAGCCGGGAGCTCTCCTCAGAGGAGTCCGACCGGTGCTTCCCTTTCTTCTGGTCATTGCCCTTATTCAGATGTTTTTTATACCCCGGAGCTATGAAAGCTCTGCTTTATTGACTCTCTTTCAATTTGAGCTCCACTCGGAGGATCTTCTCTTCACGGGGAAATTGTTCGGCCGCTTCTTCTGTCTTTTTCTGCTGTTTACCCTGTTTACGTCGGTGACAACCGTATCTGAAATAAGCCATGGGGCTGAAATCCTTTTTAGGCCGATAGGTAAGAAGAAGGGATGGTCCCATGACCTGTCACTGGTGATCACCATTACAGTCCGTTACATACCGATCCAGGCGATGGAAGCGGAACATATTACCAAGGCACAGGCCTCTCGGGGTGGCTCCTTCGGGACCTGGAAAATGGGACTCTTCAAGAAACTTCGCCTCTATATTCCCCTACTGGTCCCCCTTTTTGTAGCCGCTCTAGAACGGGCTGAAATTCTGGTGGAAGCCATGGAGGCCAGGTGCTATGAACCGGGACAGGAAAGAGGCCGCCTGGCCGAATACCCCTGGACAAGGAGAGACCTGACGGCTCTCATCCTTATTGTTTTAGGATTTTTACTGCTGATTTTCAGCAGATTTATATAACTCTTTTGGAGGAACTTATGTCTGATTCTAATCGTACCCGCAAGATTGTCGTCACCGCCGTGATGGCTGCCATTTCTGTGGTCCTGGGAGCAACACGTCTGGGATATATTCCCTGGTTTTCCGGAGCGTCTCTGACCATCATGCACGTCCCGGTCATCATCGGTGCCATTTTAGAGGGCCCTGTAGTCGGAATGATCATCGGTTTGATCTTTGGTATTTTCAGCTTAATTCAGGCGGCGGTCTCTCCTACGGGACCTGTGGATGTGTTCTTTGTGAATCCGCTGATCTCCGTGCTGCCCCGAATTCTGATCGGTTTGATTAGCTGGCTTGTCTTCAGGGCATTCCGGGGGAAATTCCTCTCCTTATCGACAATTCTGGCATCTCTGGCCGGGAGCCTGACTAATACAATCCTTGTTCTGGGTGCTCTGGGAATTGCCGGGGCCCTCCCCTGGGAGCTGATCGGCGCTATCGTCGTCGCCAATGGGCTGGCCGAAGCCGGAGCCGCCGCCGTGATCTGTACGGCCGTGATTCTCTCCTGGCAGTCTGTGGATTCCCGAGGGAAGAAATCCAAACTGGATGATCTGAAGGAAGATGATAATGCTGCTGGCCGTTGATGTAGGGAATACCAATATCGTTCTGGGCATTCATGACGGAGAGGCCTGGAGAAATCACTGGAGAATCAGTACGGATACCTCCAAAATGCCTGACGAGTATGGTGTTCTGGTCCGTGATCTCCTCCGTGAAGGAGATGTGAACCGGAATTCCATCACCCAGGCTGTCATCAGTTCGGTTGTCCCCGGACTCACAGGCAAGATACGGGAGATGATCTATCAGATGACGGGTTTTGAACCCCTCATCGTCGGCCCCGGGGTCAAAACGGGTCTAAAGATTCTCATTGAGAATCCTGCCGAACTGGGAACAGACATCGTCTGTAACTCCGTGGCGGCTTATAACAGAATTCAGGGGAACTGCATCGTTGTCGATTTCGGGACAGCCCTGACCTTTACGGCCATCCGGGAACCCGGCGAGATCCTGGGTGTGTCTATTGCTCCCGGTCTTCAGGCTGCCGCCGAGGCCCTGTCGGAACATACGGCCCAACTGCCTCAGGTCTGGCTGGAACCCCCTCTTAAGGCCATCGGCACGAATACCATCAAATCCATCCAGTCCGGCGTGGTTTTGGGTTATACAGGGCTGGTTGAAGCACTGATCGACCGCATGAAGGCCGAGTTGGGCGGGTCCGCCTCTGTCATTGCCACCGGGGGCAGGG
>NZ_JAQIBL010000307.1 GCF_027859075.1 Oceanispirochaeta sp.
TAATTTCGTTGTGGAATAAATACCCTTGTATTTAGAAATCCAGCCTTTTATTCGTGATCAGCCGATATTGAATAGGACAAAGATCATGACTCAAAAGGTCAACTCAAAAAATAAGGAAAAATTATGGCTGAAGTATACGGAACTACCGGCAAAATCTTAAGGGTAGACCTATCCATGAAGACATTTGTTACTGAAGAAATTCCCGAGATACTGATAAAAAGGTATCTCGGAGGTAATACACTGGGACTCTACTATCTGCTCAAAGAGCAGATAGCAGGGATTGATCCCCTTGCTCCCGAAGCTATGATGAATATTATGGCTTCTTTTGTGACCGGTACTCCCGGTCCCGGATTAAGCCGGACCTGTATTGTGGGAAAATCTCCCCTGTCCGGCGGCTTCGGTGAATCAGAAGGAGGAGGCTGGTGGGCTCCGGAACTTAAATTTGCAGGATTTGACGGTATAATTTTAACCGGAAAATCTGATACTCCAGTTTACCTGTCTATTAAGGACGGTGTTCCTGAACTTCGCGATGCGACTCATATCTGGGGCGGAGTTGAGCTTAAGGAAGCCCAGGAAACCATAAAAGGAGAACTGGGTGATCCAAAGACCAGGGTAATACTTATTGGTGAAGCCGGTGAGAAGCAGATGCCCTACGCCTGTATTATCAACGAACTGAAACATGCCAACGGTCGCCTGGGTATGGGTGCGATTATGGGCTCTAAAAACCTGAAGGGCATTGCAGTCAGGGGAACAAACCAGAAACTACCCCTCTTTGACGAAGCTGGGGTAAAGGCCCTTGTCAAAAAGAGCATGTCCGAATGGAAGGAGATCCCTAACACTTTTCCCACCTACGGGACCATGAGAGGAGTAAGGGCCACCCAGGAAGTAGGAGTTTTTCCCACCCACAACTTCAGGGAAGGTGTTTTTGATGATTTTGAAGGTCTTGCCGAAACAACCTACATGGATACTATTCTCAAGAAAACTGAAACCTGTTACAGATGTCCAATAAGCTGCAAGAGGGTAGTCGAGATTGACGATGGACAGTACAAGGTTGATCCCGCTTACGGCGGTTCAGAATATGAGACTACCATGGCTTTCGGATCATGCTGCGGTGTAGGAGATTTGAAACCGGTCAGTGTGGCTCATCAGACATGTCAGGCCTACGGAATGGATACAATCTCCTCGGGTGTAACAATTGCCTGGATAATGGAGTGCTATGATCTGGGACTTATTAAAAAGGAACAGCTTGACGGTCTTGAGATGAACTTCGGTAACGCCGAAAACATGCTCAAGATGCTGGACAAAATGTGCAGGCAGGAAGGAGTTGGAGCCATTATTTCAAAGGGTTTCAAGGAAGCTTCCAGGTATTTCGGTGAAGAAACCTATCAGTATGCCATGCAGTCTAAAAATTCAGCTTTCCCTGCTCACGATCCAAGAGGAAAGGCGAGTCTTGGACTGGCATATGCCCTGCCTTCTGCCGGACCGGACCATATGGAAGTTCAGCACGATCATATCCTGGCTACCGAAGGGGGCGCTGCTCTCTATGAGGCTATCGGCATCAACGAACCTCTTCCTGCAACTGATCTTTCGGCAAAGAAAGTGAGAAATTTCTTTGTAAACCAGTCTCTCTACAATGGTTACAATGCTATTGGGGTATGTTACTTCTGTCTCCGACCTAATGGTCCGTTTACCATCAACTATATTGCTGAATATATGCGGGCGGTAACAGGATGGGAGTATATGAGTCTTTGGAACCTTATCAAGGTTGGTGAAAAACACACAACCATGTCCAGAATTTTTAATCTGAGAGAAGGTTTAACAGCCAAGGATGATTATCTTCCCGACAGGATGTTCACACCCCTGCAGGGCGGCGGACCATGCGCAGGTTTCCAGATAGATCGTGACGAGTTTGAAAAAGCCAAGAAGACTTATTACGCCTACAATCTTTGGGATGAAGAAGGTCTGCCCACAGAGGCATGTCTGTATCAGCATGAACTGGATTGGCTGAATGGAGAATTCTAGATGATTACTGTTTCAGTAAAGGGAGAGCCGTTGTTTGGTTTTCCCCGAAATTTAGAGAAGGTGGAACTTGGTGAGCCCACATTCAACTCTATTATGGAACACTACAATATTGATCCAAAAATAAGAAAACACCTTCTCGCTATTGTAAATAATCAGGTGAGCAAGCCGGAAAGGATGCTGGAAAATGGTGATGAAATCAACTTCCAGTCACCCTATTCGGGAGGATGAACGAGGAAAAAATGAGAAAGATAAGAGTCGGACTAATCACATTTGGCGATAATCGGGGTCCTGAGTGGACTAAAGTATTTAAGAAAATGACAGAACCAAGACATAAACTGGCGGCAGAAGAACTGGGAAAACTGCCCATAGAGCTGGTCTACAATAAAGAAGTAGCCAGAAGCCGGGAACAGATAAACTCTCAGGTTGATGCTTTAAAAGTCGATGGAATTGATGTTTTTATTGCTCACACTCCCTGCTGGACATCTCCCAATCTGGTGGTTCATGGTGTACAGAGAATGGGAATATTCACTATTATGCTGGGAAACAGAGATATGGGTACTCATGGCTGTGTTGGCCTGCTGGGTGCAGGCGGCGCTCTTTCCCAGATTGGACTTGAGCATAAACGCCTTCGGGCAGATTATGATTC